>NZ_JAWOSW010000005.1:0-293177 GCF_033338535.1 Vibrio sp. Vb2131 | reverse complement strand
GAAAGCACCGGTCTTGAAAACCGGCATACGTTAATAGCGTATCTAGGGTTCAAATCCCTATCTCTCCGCCACTTTTAAAAAAACCGCTGTTCTTACAGCGGTTTTTTTGTATCTGTTGTTTTTTAACCGCTGTTATCGAAACTTCTAATTGATTTTTCTCTAGCTCTTTCTCCAAGTTTTTGCGTACCTACTTTGGGTTTAGTTTACGCAGTAATACCTTCAATCGAAGACATTGCCATACGTCTCATTTGGGCTTCAAATAGAGCTTTCTTAAGTCTCAACGTGGGATGCTTAAACGCATTTTGATAGAGTTCCAGTCTAAATACTGCGGATGCACTTGGAGAAAAAATGAAGCTACTTTACTGGTTAGATGAATGGCAAGCTCTTACTCAACAAGAACAAGAGATGGCTTTACTTATCTCTGGCTACGATTTACTTGATGATGTGTTTGTGAAGTATGAACTCGTCGATCTTAACAAGCCATTGTTGTTTACATTTTCTCCTTCCGGTACTGATGTGCAGGTACAAGATTTAACTCCGGATTTTTCTCCTTGGGGCTACGAGCTCGGAATACAACAACAAGTAAACATTATTGCCTTTCAACATTTAGGACAAAGTAATTGGTTCCGTAGTCGGAATTTGATTTTCTTTCTGGAGCAGCTATCTGAGTTGCTTCATCCCTTCAAATGTCGTTTGGGTTATGGGCAAAGTCGAGGTGGCTTTGCAATTGGCGCGTTCGCTAACTTGCTGAAACTAGAACATCTTTTGTTGTTTTATCCTGTTAGCACTAAAAATAAAGCGTTAGTGCCTTGGGATGATCGGCCGAGTACTGAGCTTGCTCAGCAGTTTGCTTGGGAAAGCGGCTACCATGATCGAGATTTGGGCAATGCCAAAGGTTATATTATTTATGACCCATCCAATCGCATTGATCGTCTTCATGCTGAACGTTATCCAGAGCTTACCCATTTAAAAGTCGTCGGTATGGGACACGGCACTCAATCCACACAATTAGATAAATTAGAATTTTTTAATCTGGTGGCGCAGGAGTTTGTTCGCCATCAAACCTTAGATATTGACCAATTTAATAAGCAAATTCACGCTTTGTTTTAAAAGAGGACTGATATCAGAGTCCCCTGTAACCAGGGGGAGATGATCACACACTAAAAACTAGATTTTTAACACAATTGCTAGGCGCAATTTAGATGGAGGATTAATGAAGTTACTGTACTGGTTGGATGAATGGCTGGCTCTTTCTCGTGAAGAACAGCAAACCAGGCTACCGATGTCCGGGGAGGACTTACTTGATGATGTATTTGTTAAGTATGAGTTTGTCGACCGCAATAAACCGTTGTTGTTCACCTTTTCCCCTGCTGGTACGAATCTACAAGTACAGGACTTACACTCAGACTTTGCGCCTTGGGGCTATCGCTTAGCCCAGAAACAAAAAGTAAATATTATTTCATTTCAGCATCTTGGGAAAAGTAACTGGTTTCGCAGCCGTAATTTGATTTTCTTTCTAGAGCAGCTATCAACTTTACTTGAGCCTTTTGAATGTCGTTTAGGTTATGGGCTTAGCCGCGGTGGTTTTGCTATTGGTGCCTTTTCCAATCTATTAAAGTTGGATCAAGTATTGATGTTTCACCCGGTCAGCACAAAAAACAGAGTTTTGGTGCCATGGGATGATAGGCCAAGTACTGAACTAGCCCAACAATTTGATTGGGAAGGAAAGTATCACGACCTTGACCTTGGCGATGCAAAAGGCTACATCATTTATGATCCAACTAATGAAATCGACCGCCTTCACGCCAAACGCTACCCAGAGCTCACTCACTTAAGAGTCTTCGGGATGGGACATGGTACCCACGCGACGTATTTGAATAAATTCGGTTTTTATAAGCAAGTGGCTGTAGACTTTATACGTTATCAGAAGATAGATATAGCGCAGTTTCGTCATCAGACTAAAACGCTGCGATTAAAAGAAGATTACTATCAGTGCCTTAACAAGGCGAATGCGAGTTCACAGCATCGTTTGAACTTACTGAGTACCGCTCATAATGTGTTAATTGAAGAAAAGAAAGAACATGTGAAGGAGCATCAAGCGCAAATCGATATTCAGCCACTTGTTGATATTGCGATGAAGCATGAGCATGACAATCCGCAAGATGCAGTACAACTTTTGGAAGTGGCTCAGCAGTTAGTTCCGAATGACCCCGTTGTGGAGCACAAGTTGCAGCAACTGTCGTAGGCGAGTAATGCAGACTGGCATTTTGAATTTGGTCAGTGGCTTTTGTCGCTGGCCTTTTTAAGAGCTTATGGGTTGATATTTCGATGAAATTTAATGAAGCAGTACAAAATAAAAAGCCCAAGCAAATGCTTGGGCTCCATAAATGTTAATGCGAGTTTTAAAACTCTTTTGGCGCAAAGCCTGTCATCACATCAAGGCGAAGTTCTTTACCAACTTTTGTTAATGGGTGAACGATTACTAAGCCGCGTACGCGTTTTTTCAGTTTGCCGATGTCCGCTTGTTCTGCTTTGGTGATTTCACGAGAGAAAGGCATATCAAGTAAGCTTTTACGTTCTTTGTTCAGCTCATAGTTTTGCTTGTGCTTTAACTGGTTAAGCTTTTTGGTAAGCTGTTCTACTTCATCCGTGAACTTTGTAATCATTTCGTGATCACCACGAGAACGTGCCGCATCAAGTTTACGTTGGCATGTATCTAAACGGTTGTGCAGCTTTTGAATATCAGTTTTTATGCTCATGGTAATTTGGCTCAAATTTTAAATAGTCGAGGAGTATAGCATAGCTGAGATCACACGCTCTACTATACTTCTCGATTGTCTGGCTTTAGTTAATCAGTTCATTGCCCGATACGTTACCAGAGAAAAAGGCTTCGACGTTATCAAGCGTCACAGAGGCAATATTATTCAGTGCTTCGTGAGTCAAGAATGCTTGGTGGCCAGTAAACAGCACGTTATGACAAGCCGATAAACGGCGGAAAACATCATCTACAATGACATCGTTAGATTTATCTTGGAAGAATAAGTCTTTTTCATTGTCATACACGTCTAGGCCAAGCGCACCAATCTTACCTTGTTTCAACGCTTCTATCGCCGCTAGTGAATCTAGCAACTCGCCTCGACTGGTGTTAATGATCATTACACCATCTTTCATTTGCGCGAAGGCTTTTTCGTTCAATAAGTGATAGTTTTCTTCACTCATTGGACAATGGAGAGAGATAATATCCGCATTAGCGTAGATTTCTTCAAGCGAACAGTAACGGGCTCCCATTTCTAGCGCTAATGGGTTTTCGTAGGGGTCGTAGCAAAGCAGTTCCATGCCAAGCCCTTTGAAGATACGCATCGTCGCGATACCAATCTTACCCGTACCAATAACACCAACGGTTTTTCCGAAAAAGTTAAAGCCAACAAGACCTTCTAGCGAGAAGTTGGCGTCACGTGTGCGTTGGTAGGCCTTGTGAAGACGGCGGTTTAGGCACATCATTAAACCAACCGTGTGCTCTGCCACTGCTTCTGGTGAGTAAGCAGGAACTCGAACCACTTGTAAGCCTAGTTCTTTGGCTGCTTGTTGATCAACTTTATCATATCCCGCGCAGCGCATAGCAATAAGCTTGGTCCCGCCCAGAGAAAGCTGTTTAAGGACAGGAGCTGAAAGATCATCATTAACAAACGCACATACAACATCACTGCCGTGCGCCATCTTGGCTGTTTTTTCGGTTAGTCGGAAGTCGTGATAGTGAAATTCAAAATCGCGGTTATTTTTAATTTTATTAAAAGAGGCTTCGTCGTAGGATTTTGCACTAAAAAAAGCAATGTTAATCATGGTTCCCTCTCAAAAAGTACGGACTTTATAAATATGCTTATAAAGTAATGCAACTTAGCCGCAATGAATAGAGAAATCTTCTCTTTGACTTTGTTGTATCAAATAACGATAAGAAGTACGCCTTTCAGCGAGTGCTATCTTACGGTTCCGCATTAGATACTGTTTGCTTTACGAGCCTTAACTGACTAGCATTATCGCTCTTTTCTTGTTCACTTTATTAGCTTAGGCGTTACGACAATGTCAGTAAAATGGTTCTCTATGTTCTTGTGTTGTGTGTTTGCTTCGGGCACTCACGCAGCTGTTGACCTTGTTAAAGTCGACAAGTCTAAGCGTCGAATGTATTTGATGGAACAAGGAGCAGTGCTAAAAGAATACCGAATTGCTTTAGGAGCGAACCCGCAAGGACATAAACAAGAAGAGGGAGACAATCGCACGCCAGAGGGCGAATACACTCTAGATTATGTTATAGAGGACTCTGCTTTTTATCGTTCTGTGCATATCAGTTACCCTGATGCGATTGATACGTTGGAAGCGAAGCGCCGAGGTGTGTCCCCTGGAGGGAACATCAAAATTCATGGCTTAAAAAACGGTGAGAGTCAGTTGCCGATTTATATCCAAAGTTTTGATTGGACTAATGGGTGTATTGCGATTACCAACGAGGAGATGGACGAATTTATCCAGCTTGTCGAGATGGGGACACCAATTCAGATTGAGTGGTAATAAAAGGTCCCCTTTAATGTTCTGGCTCTTATAGGCTATGGCATAAAGCGCTGTGGATGATCACTAAAAATACCGTCTAATTGAGGTAGGTATTTCAGTTTATTTGGATTGTTTACCGTATAGCACATCACTTTGTAACCGGCTTGTTGGAGTTTGTTTATCTGGCGAGTACGAACCCAGTTAATGTTTAGGTTGCAGCTATAGGCACTAACTTCCTCCAAAAGGCGTTTATCTTTTCTCGTAAAGAATTCACTTAACACACCCAATCGGTAGCCACTGCAGTATTTGTGCATCGCTCTAATGACGTCATGACTAAAGCTCGATAGGAGTACATTCTCTTGCGGCATTGGACTTTTTGTTAACGCATTGGCGAGAGTCTGCGCCACTTCTTCCGCTGGATGGTTGTCTACTTTAACTTCGATATTCAAGTTAAGCTTATTCTCAGTAGCTAAAGTGAGCAGTTCATCTAGTGTCACGATCTTCTCGCCTGAAAAGTCTGTGCTAAACCAACTACCGAAATCTAATGCTTTTAACTCTTCCAGGGTGAGCTCATCAACACGGCCTTGTCCATTGCTGCATCGATTGACGGTATGATCATGGCAAACCACTAAAACATTATCTTTGGTAGGCTGTATATCCACTTCCACCCACTTCAACCCCAGGTCAATGGCTGCTTGAATGCTTATTTTTGTATTCTCAGGGTATGAACCTGCCACGCCACGGTGACCAATTAATAACGTTTCCATTCGCTTTATCTTTTGCTTTGCGGTTGCCAGATTGTACTCGTTTTTTCTATGAAGATATATCTAGGTGCATATTGTTAGGAACCTTTAGTAAAAGTGAACATTAAACTCTAATGGCACGTTGCTGCTTCTTGGACTGAGTCCTGTGGACTTAAAGCCTTAGAGTGTGTAGTTGTTTAATTGGTAAATGAGTAATAAAATGCGAACCATTTTTATTTGAATGGTGAGTGGTAATGTCACGAGTTTTGATAGTCGATGATGACGTTCCTTTGTGTGAGCTGTTAGAAGCGGTTTTGCAAGAGGAGGGCTACATCGTCTCTTCTGTACATTGCGGTGAAAGTGCGCTGCAATATATGGAAAAAACGCCTGTAGATCTTGTATTGCTTGATGTCATGTTACCAAACCTTAACGGCATGCAAGTTGCTCGTAGGATCTGTCAGCGCTTCGCGACACCTATTCTAATGCTTACCGCTCTCAACGATGAAAACTCGATGCTTGATGGTTACCAAGCGGGGGCCGATCAGTATATCGGAAAGCCTTTTAATGTCGCTGAGCTTCTAATGCGCATCAAAGCGATTCTTCGTCGTGTTGGCTTGGAACGTCAACGTCAGACGATGTGTAGTACCGTTCAAACGATCAGTGACCAGCTTAATAGCTTACCCCTCACAAGTACGGAAGCTGAACTATTGAGCTACTTGGTAAAAAACCAAGGAGTCGTGATTTCAAAAGCAGAGCTTCAAACCGAAGTGTTAAAGAAAGAGCTGAGTCCTTTTGATCGCAACCTTGATATGCACATCAGTAACATACGTCGCAAGTTAGTTGAAGCGGGGCTTTCCAAGCAACATATCAAAACCTTCCGTGGCAAAGGTTACAGTTATTTAGAGGCTGTAAACTGTTAATGAAGCTCCGGTGTCCACCTTTTATTGCAAAACGTAAAGACAGCTTAGCGTTCAAGTTATTTAGTTGCATGACCGCAATTGTCATTAGCATTTTGGTCGTGCAATCCTTAGCGGAACAAGCTCTGGTGAAAGCCATGTTGAAAGTGCCCGATAGTGTGCGAGAAGAAATGCTAGACCTTGCACATCAAGCTAACGTATTGATTGAGCACGGAGACATGGACGAACTTGCTGACTGGGCAAATGCGCAAAACTTTTATTTATTTGTGTTGAATGAACATCAGCAACCAGTTACGCACCGTCTGATGCATCCGCACTTCGAGTTCAAACTTCAATTTAAGAGAAGCATCGATGATCAACTTGAGGGGAAAGTGAATCGCCCCATCATCAATATTCCTTTAGTTCATGGCAATACTTTAGTGATTCAATTGCCACATCGACTGCACCCTGCAAATGACTTCATTCTGTATTTCTCTATTCTCAAAGTCGTGATTGCAGTGGTTATTTTGGCGCTCTTTTCGCTGCTAATGGCACGTAACTTACAGCAACCATTGGATCGATTGAGAGAAGCAAGCAAAAAGCTATCTAATGGCGATTTTAATGTTAGTGTCGTGAAAGAGCTGAAGTCGAGCACGCGTGAGTTTAACGAGTTAGCGCAAGACTTCGATCACATGACGCAACAGATTCATTCTCTCGCTGAAAAGCAGCGACTGCTTATAAGAGATGTCTCTCACGAATTGAGAACGCCGTTAGCGAGGCAGAACTTGGTTCTGCATCTTTTGCGAAAGCGTGTTGGAGAAAGTGAGCAAAGCCTAGTGACAAGGCTAGAAGATGAAGCAAAAGAGCTAAACCATTTGATCAGCGATATATTGGAGTTCAGTCGCTTGGAAAATGCGCGCTTCGACAAAGCCACGAAACGCTGTGATTTAGAAGTTTTGCTCTCCCCGCAAGTAGAACGTTGCAAAATAGATTTGAAGTCAGAACAGACGTTGTCTTTCCGCTCAGAAGCTGTATGTGCTAAAGCCATTTGTGAAGAAACGCTGGTCATTCGTTGTTTGAACAATCTTATTGGTAATGCCATTAAATATTCAGGACAAGCATCTCAGATAGAAGTTTCTCTGGAAAATTATGTCAAAGAAGGGCAGCAATTCACCACCATGTCAGTATCTGATAATGGGCCTGGTATTCCAGAGAACAAGCTGGTCGATATTTTTGATCCGTTTACACGCTTAGATGCTTCTAGAGATAAAAAGCTTGGTGGCTACGGTTTAGGTCTTGCGATTGTCAAAGAATCCATGCGTATTATGGGTGGAGCAGTCACGGCGAAAAACCGTGAGCAAGGTGGTTTGAGGGTTACTTTAGTGTTCAAACAATAAGTATGATTAAGTTGTATTTTTTGTGATTAATGTCACATTATCAAGGCGCATCATCAGAGAGTACTTTACAAAAGTTTGCAAATGCAAAGAATGTAAATTTAATGCAAATGGTAATACTTATCACTTATATTCACCCGCGAAATAATTAAGAGGGAATCGCATTCAACAAGTATGTGACCCGAAAAATAATAATCGGAGTGAAAGGATATGTTTACTAAGAGCCATTTGGCGTTAGTGATCGGTGCAGTGTTAGCAACACCTGCAGTGGCGGAAGTTCAAACAGACGAACATGTAGTTGTAGAAGGTCGAGAATTCGGCTACAAGGCAGATACAAACAGTACAGCAATGCGCATGGAAATGACGCAGCTGGAAACGCCGGGACAAGTAGCGGTTATCGATGAAACGGTAATTGATGAGCAGCGTGCAAGTACACTTGGTGAAGTGCTACGTAACGATGCAAGTGTTAGCGCGGGTGGTACAAGCCGTAACCGCGAACGTTTCTCTCTACGTGGTTTTGAACTTAGCAGTTCAGACGGTTTTCTTCGTGATGGTCGTCAACACTGGTCACACTACCGTCAGCCAATTGAGCTTTTAGAGCGTGTTGAAGTGCTTAAAGGTCCATCAGGTCTGCTATACGGTAAATCTGAGCCGGGTGGTTTGGTAAACATGGTTTCGAAAAAACCAACAACTCAAACACAAGCAAGTTTGAGTCAAGATCTAGGTTCGAATGATCACTCACGCACTGTGCTTGATGTGAGTGGCGCGCTAAATGATGCAGAGACACTGCGAGCGCGCGCAATTTTTGCCAAAGAAAGCTACGGCTCTTGGCGCAGGTACGGTGATGGCACTGAGCCTAAAACAGATCGTACGGTAGCTGGCCTAGTGGTTGAGTACGATATCACAGACAACTTTATGGTATCGGCTCATTACGATCGCACGAAAGACGATGGTAGCGTGGACTCTGGCGCATACATTGTTGATGGCAAAGCGGTTCGCGGTGATAAGTACATTTGGGATGCGCAGTGGTCTGAAATTGATAACGAAGTAGAAAACTACGGTGTCGATATTAATGCGCAAGTCACGGATAACGTGAACGTAAAAGCAGGTTACAACCGCCAAGACTTTAAGCGTTTTGATGTAGAGTCTTACCCTAAGTTTGATCAGTATGAAGAGTTAAATACGATTAAGCATCGAGGCAACGATCGCTCCGATAATTGGGTATTTGATACTGCATATATAGATGTGACGACGGACTTTACTTTGTTCGGTACGGAAAACACGTTGTTAGTGGGCGCTAACTACTTAGATTACAGTTATGATCGCTTTATGGCAATTCATAATGAGGCGAGTATTGCTCCAGGAGAAACGGTGCCTAAGCCTAGCTATCGTAGTTCGAAGAAATCACCAACAGCTGAGTACGATACTTGGGGTATCTACGCGCAAAATATGATGACGATTAATGATTACTGGCAAGTGCTTGCAGGTGTTCGTTATGACGAAAAGCGTGATGATGAACTGACCGAAAACCAGGTTTCTCCAAAATTTGGTGTCATTTTCCACCCATCGACGAATGGCTCGGTTTACGTTCAGTATTCTGAAAGCTTCATGCCTCAAGGTGAAGTCAGCAACGGTAGTCGTACCTACATCAATGAAGGTGAGAAACTCGACGCTGAGCGTGGTATCTCTTATGAAATCGGTACGAAGTGGGAACTGTTTGATCAGCGTTTATTTGTATCTGGTGCTGTGTTTGATATCACGTTAGAGAACATCTCGCTGGATGTTGAAAGCGGCAAAGACGCGGGCGGCAATCTCCTACACAAGAAAACGCAAGGTGGTGAGCAAGTTCACAAAGGCGCTGAGTTAATGGCTCAAGGTTTTGTGACCTCAGAGTTGTCGCTAACCGCTTCTGCAATGTATTTGGATGCAGAGCTTAAGAAGGCAGAAAGATATGAAGGTAACCGCCCTGTAGACGTGCCAGAGTTCTCGGCAAGTCTATGGTCTAGC
Source organism: Vibrio sp. Vb2131 (assembly GCF_033338535.1). Classification (NCBI taxonomy): domain Bacteria; kingdom Pseudomonadati; phylum Pseudomonadota; class Gammaproteobacteria; order Vibrionales; family Vibrionaceae; genus Vibrio; species Vibrio sp. Vb2131. Next base: position 283,598 of record NZ_JAWOSW010000005.1, on the reverse strand, counting down.
TACAAGGTTCAAGACAACACTAACTTAAACCTTGGTTTGATTTATGAAGGTGATCGCTACGGTGATGCAAAGAACACCTTCAAGAAAGATGGCTACGCTCGCGTTGATATGGGCGTGTCATACAAACATAAGTACGATGAAAACTTGGATATTATTGCTCGATTCAATGTCGAAAACTTATTCGATACCGACTACTTCGCAGGTGGTGGTAGCACGAATGGCGAGCAAAAAGGTGCGAGTGGGGTTGTGGTTGGAGAAAGCCGCAACTACATGGCAACAATCCAGTTCAAGTACTGATAACAATTTGATTATTAAAGGGGAAGGGTAGTCTTCCCCTTTGGTCGTTTTTGGAACACAGAAATATAACTCGTATGAATCTAATGAAATCAAGTATCGCTCTGTTGATATCATCGGTTTTGATTCCCGCTCACGCGGCGAACTTAAACGATGCACAAGCTGTGCAGAGTAAAACAAACCAGTCGTCGGCGGTAAGCCAAAAACGTATTGATGCAAGCGCAGAAAAATCACTTACTCTAGAAGCTGAAATTGAGCAGATGCAAGAAGAAGTCGGTAACTTGAAGATTTATCGCGATCATCTTGCAAGCCTTGTTGAGAGCCAAAATCAAGAAGTTGATAGCTTGAACGAGCAAATTGAACAGATTGCTCAAACTCGTCAAGGTGTCGTGCCTTTAATGTATCACATGCTTGAGGGCTTAAAAGTGCTCGTCGCTAACGACAAGCCTATACGCAAAGCGCAACGTGAGGAGCGAATTGCAAAGCTGGATTCCATGATGACGCGTGCAGACGTTGCGGATGCAGAGAAGTTTCGTCGTATTTTAGAAGCGTACCAAATTGAAATGGATTACGGCACCAAGCTTGGCGTTTACCAAGGCAAGATTAACCTAGGTGACAATGAAGCTGTGGAGGCGGACATTCTCTATTTAGGCCGTTTGTCTTTGGTAGCGCGTAGCTTATCTGGTGACACATTTTGGAGCTGGTCACAGCAACAACAAGCATGGCAACAAGTGGGTTCTGAGCAAAAATCAGAGCTAGACAAAGCGTTCGCTATGGCGAATAAACAGATCGCGCCGAGTATGTTAACTCTGCCAGTGTCGTTAACCGCTGCGGAGGGCAAATAAATGATGAAAAAATGGTTATCGGTTGCATTAATCTCGACAGCCGCATTAATGCCTTATACAACTTTTGCTAGTGATGCGTTGTTACAAAAGGCGCAGCAAGAAAATCGTCAACAGCAATCGCACAATGTCGCGCGTGAATCAGGTTTTAAGCAAACAGAGCAAGACCTACAGGCTATAAAGAATAAATTGGTGGCAGAGCGTGCTGCTCTTCAAGCAGAGGCGGACTCATTAAGTGTTACCTTCGGTGAAAATGAAGCAGAACTGGCACAGCTAGAAGAAAAGTTGCGTCTAGAAACCGGGAGCCTAGGTGAGTTATTTGGCGTCGTTCGCCAGAACGCAAAAGAGCTAGAGTCTGAGCTAAAAAGCTCAGTAACCGGTGTAGATGCAAACTCATATCAGAAAGATATCGATGCTATTGTTGCGGCTAAATCACTGCCAACGTTGACCCAACTTCAGGCGATGTGGCGCAGCATGGAAGAACAAATCAAAGCAAGCGGTGAAATGGCAAACGTCTCTTTCACACTGCTAAATGGCGAGGGTCGTGAACAAACGCTTAATGGTGTTCGTCTTGGTTCTATGGCGCTGCTGGATGACACTGGCTACGTTAAGTGGAATGGTCAACGCGGAGATGCGGTAAACTATCTTCGTCAGCCTGAAAGCGGTCCAACAGCGAATACTATTTCCTCTGGTGACATTGATGCGCTTGTCATAGATCCGTCACGTGGCATTCTTCTTGAGCAGCTCGCAAACTCACCGACTTTGGCTGATCGCCTAAATGCGGGTGGCGTTGTCGGCAAAATCATCCTTGGTTTATTGGCTATCGGCCTATTGATTGCGCTCGTACGTGGTGCATCTCTGATGATTTCGCGCCAGAAAATCATGAAGCAACTGAAAACCCCAGCGCAGCCAGGAAACAACCCTTTGGGTCGCGTGCTTGCGGTATACCAGAAAGACAAGCATCGCAGCGTAGAAGCGTTAGAACTACGTCTTTTGGAAGCCGTTGTTGATGAGCAAACCCACCTAGAAAAAGGGTTGTCGATGCTTAAGCTTCTTGCTGCTCTAGCTCCGATGCTTGGCCTACTAGGCACGGTAACGGGTATGATCGAAACCTTCCAAGTCATCACTCAATTTGGTAATGGTGATCCGAAAGTAATGGCGGGTGGCATTTCGATGGCACTTGTGACTACCGTACTTGGCCTTGTTTCAGCCATGCCTTTGCTATTAGCGCACAACGTATTGAGCTCTCAAGCAGAAAATATTCGCAGTATCTTAGAAAAACAAGGCATCGGTTTAGTTGCAGAACAAGCTGAGCGTGATATGCCGAATAACAAAAGTCACTCTAACACCTTAGCGGAGAACGCAGCGTAATGGAGCAGATCCTACTCAGCACATTGGGTTTGATCAGTGAGGATTGGGCCACAACCTTGACGAGCTTTATGCAGCAAGGTGGTCAAATCCTATGGTGGCTGGCCGCCGTCGTGGCGGTGTGCTGGCTGTTGGTTATGGAGCGAGTTATTTATCTCACAACGGTTTTCCCTGGGGTAAAAAAACAGCTTTGTGAGCAGTGGCACGCAAGATCAGAGCACCACTCTTGGTACGCGCATCAAATCCGTGAAGGATGGATTGCAAAAGCGCAAATCGAACTACGCCAAAACCTATCGACTATTAAGCTACTTGTGGCGGTTTGCCCAATGCTAGGGTTGTTAGGGACGGTGACAGGCATGATTACGGTGTTTGACGTAATGGCATCGCAAGGCAGCAGCAATCCGAAATTGATGGCTTCTGGTATCTCACTTGCTACGCTGCCAACCATGGCAGGTATGGTAGCAGCGCTTGCGGGCATGTTTATTCATGCTCGCCTTAGCAAAGTGTGTGAACGAAAAGCTATCCAGTTAGAACAATCTTTAAGGAGTCAAAAGTGAGACTCGGACGCAGACCTAACCAACAAGATGAAGCTCAAGTCGATTTAACCTCGATGCTTGATATCGTCTTCATCATGTTGATCTTCTTCATTGTGACCAGTTCGTTTGTACGTGAATCCGGTGTAGAAGTGAATCGCCCCCAGGCTTCTAATGTAGTAAGTCAAAAAGACGCGGGCATTTTTATCGCAGTAACGGCAGCGAATGATGTGTACATTGACAAACGAGTGGTTGATATTGAGCGTGTTGAGGCCTCTATTGAGCACCTGTTACTTGATCAACCTGATGCCTCGTTAGTTATCCAAGCTGACGAGCATGCTTACAATGGCACTGTCGTGAAAGTGATGGACGCTGCAAAGGCGGCGGGTGTGAAGAACATTGCATTGGCGGCGGAGAAACCTTAATGGGCAGGCTGTTACTTGCACTACCAGCATCACTGTTAATTTCTGTGAGCTTGTTTAGCTTTATGGCGTGGATGGTTGATAAAGGCAACCAGCGTGCACCAGAAGCTTCAGAAGCCGTTCGTTTTGATATGGTGATGGTAGAGAATGAAGCAGACGTGCAGCGTCGTCAACGTTCAGTGCCGGAGCAACCAGAACCACCTCAAGCGCCGGAGCCAATGGATCTGTCTCAAGCTGACACTCAAATGGAACCAATGAGTCAGATGACGCCAGTCAGTGCTTTAGGTTTAAACACAGCCCTTGAAGGCATCGCGATTAGCGCCCCAAACTTGAAGGGAACAATGGGCAACCAGCAAGCACTGCCGTTGTATCGTGTTGATCCTCGTTATCCAAGTAAGGCGCTGAAACGTAGAGTGGAAGGTTATGTCATTATGCGTTTCACGATCGATGCAACTGGACGACCAAAAGATATTGAAGTGATCGAGGCTGAGCCCGAGCGCATGTTTGAAAGGGAAGCAATCCGTGCGCTTAAAAAATGGAAGTATCAGCCAAAAGTTGAGGATGGTGTGTCAATTGAGCAGTTCGGACAAACCGCTAAAGTGGAGTTCAAGTTAGCCAAATGATGAAAAAATTCTTAATCGGTACGGTATTAAGCCTGAGTGCACTCTCAACCATTGCCAGTGAGTTAAGCCAATACACCGCAGCGAGAGTTCAACGAGCACACAACTTGGCTCAAGAAGAGAAACTGAAAGAAGCGATTTCATCTCTTGAAGCTATGGAGCTTTCTCGTGGATATGACCAAGCTTATGTCGCTCGAATGTTGGGTATTTTTTACTGGCAGAATGAGCAAACTCAAGCGGCGATTAAGCAACTTGAGTTGGCAGTCAATAGTGGTTTGCTACAAGATGAGCAAGCATGGCAAACCCGAAAAATGTTGGCTGATATACTGCTGAACGAGCAACGTTTTTCTAAGGCGTTACCTCATTACTATGCCTTGAGCCAAAACATTCCTAAAGGTCAACAAGCGCATGAGCTATGGCTGCGTATTTCCCAATCTCATTATCAACTGAGTCAGTGGCAAAAAGTGCTTTCAGCAATGGCTCGTTATGAGAAATTTGGTCAGCCAGACAAGCTTGGCGCATTGTCGATAAAGCTTTCTGCTGAGCTAGAACTGAAAAAGTGGAAGCCGGCAATCTCGACCATCAAACGCTTAATAGTGATTGAACCTGAGCGAATTGAATGGTGGCGTCAGCTTGTTGCTCTATACCTACGGGTTGATGACAACAAACGTGCCCTAGACTCTTTGGCTTTGGCAAAACTGAAAGGGTTACAACTTAGCCAAGATGACTTAAAGCTGCTGGCACAATTGTACGCGAAACGAGGTATTCCTGAGAGAGCTGCGTTGGTGATGAACGAGCTAGAGGATGTAAACTCGAATAGTAAGCTAAAAGCTCAGCAAGCAACGTATTGGCAAATGGCAAAAGAGTGGGAAGAGTCTATCGATAGCTGGCGTATTGCAGCTCAGCTAGATAGGCAGTATTACTGGAACTATTCTCAACTGTTGGTGCAAGAAGGCCATTATAAAGATGCCATTGCCGCGCTCGATAAGGTCAGAGGTCGTAAAGCGGATGTTGCACTTATCAAAACTCGCGCTTACTACAAACTTAAGCGGTTTGACGATGCGCTCGCTAATGCCAAAAGAGCGAATGAGATTAAGCCATCGAATCAGGCAAAGAGTTGGGTTAAGTATCTATCACAGCTACGCAAAGTAGAATCGACGCAGAACTCATAGCGAACATTTTTATTAAATACCCGAGCTCAGTCTCGGGTATTTTTTTGTCTAAAGTCATAAAGGCTATTTATTGTATGAGCTTTTCATAAAAAGCTAATGCATCAAATGGTCGGGAGAAAAAAGGGCTTTTCTCTATATATTCTTGATGTACCTTGCTCAGTGTTTCAAACTTTTCTCTCGATGTAGGTTCGATATGAAAAGTTAGGCTTTCAGTCGATTCTACAAGCTTTAATGTTGAGGTTCTTGAAGCGTTATTTTTTGCTATTAATAGATAATATGCTAGCTCTTGCTTCTCTTTTAATACACAAGCCTCAAAAGCTTTCTCGCTTAAAAACGGCAGAACAGGAGTTAATGCTTCTATATGCTTCTTTGAATACTCTAGGGTTTGTTTGTCAGGTGTATTCTGGTCTGCCATAGATTCGCACAGCTTTATCTTAGCACCATAATTATCGATAGATTGGCTTACGTTGTTAAACAAACTGGCTTCAAACTTTTCACTTGCGAAAGTGACACTTGAGAAAAGTGATAAGAGAATTATTCCAACATTCTTGTTCATATTTTTCCTTCTGAACTACACCATAACGTTTGGCTAGCATCAGAAAATCTTCTCTATCTAACCCTACACTAACTTCTTAGCTTACCTTTTTTATCTAGTTTATGGATAGCTTTTAAGCTTTTCATTAAATATACATAAAGGCGCATTTTGGTGGAGTCTATCCCACTTTTAGTATTGGAAATATCATTAAATTTTGAGTCATTAAAATTGATAGGGTTATTATCTAGAGGGTAGGCAATCGGTAACTCGCATTGGCCCAAATAGCTAAAACATGTGCAAGCCAAGCTGAATTGAAAAAGTAAACAATGTAAATTAAATGCCAATACGAATGATTATCACCTAAATTATGCCCCACATTTATTGGTGATGATTGTTTTTATGTTGCTTAAAAGCAAAGGTGTTCAAACTTGGGCTCGCCGCCTACATATCTATATTTCGATGGCTCTTCTCTTAGTTACGCTGTTTTTTGCAGTAACTGGTATTACCCTCAATCGCCCCGAATTGTTTGAACGCAGTGAACCTATCATTCAACAACATACTCTGACGGTTCCGCACTCAGTTTTATTCTCACATTCAGATACCTTTCAACCTAATCGTGAAGGGCTGGTGGCTTTCTTGACTAAAGAAACCGAGCTTCGCGGCACTCCCTCCGCACTAGATGTGTATACCGAAGTTGAGCAAGGTGAGTTGTTACTCGGAGAGCTTTCTATGGATTTTAAAGGCCCGGGTTATAACGCTACGGTCTTTATTGATATGACTACTGGTGCAGCAGACGTCGAAACGACGCACTACGGTATTGTTGCGCTGCTGAACGATCTACATAAAGGACGCAACAGTGGTGGGATTTGGAAGTGGTTTATCGACGTCACTGCGCTTTTGATGGTGTTTTTTGTTCTTACAGGCGTGTGCTTGTTACTGCCTAAGAAGAAGACGCTCAGAACGTCAATGCAATGGATGAGCTTTGGTACGTTACTGTCGCTCGTAATTTATTTTGTTGCTGTTCCATAACAGCTTTTTTAGAGAACACTTATGTTGAACACAGGAAGATTTTTCCGCCGTAATCACTTTTGTAAAGCCGCTTTGATCGCGGCTTTTGCTCCTTTCTCTCTTTCCGCGGCGCCTCTACCAGATAACGCGAAGGTCGACTTCGAACTCGAACTTCCAAAGATAGATACCTCAATGTATGCACGCCCTTATGTGGCGGTTTGGGTTGAAAACGATCAGCGTAAACCGGTTAAAACCATTCAGTTATGGGTAGGGAAAGACGAATGGTTAAAAGATCTACGCAGCTGGTGGAGAAAAGCGGGTCGTTATGATCGTGAACTTGTTGATGCGGTGACTTCTGCAACACGTCCTGCTGGTCAATACCGCTTTGTCTGGGATGGAACCAATGACGCAGGGGAGCGTTTGGAACAAGGAAATTACACGTTGTACGTCGAAGTCGTTCGTGAACATGGTGGGCGAAACTACTTACGTCAAAAAATAACGCTAGCGGACAGTGACGTGCGCTATGAGCTTAAACCAACACAAGAGACGGGTGTCATCACCGTCAATTATCAAGTTAAGTGATTAAAGGACACAACAATGAAAACCAAAATGAAAGCAGTGGCATTGGCGAGTGTAATGGCAATGGGATTGGCTGTAACCACCACCGCGCAAGCACATCCACGTTGGGTTCTGCCCTCTCACTTTACGGTTTCTAAAGAAGGCGGTGACTGGCTGACATTTGATGTTACTGCCTCTCACGGAACGTTTGTTTTTGATAAGCCTGCGGGTAGTGATCAGGCATTTGTGGTGATGCCGGATGGCCGCTCTGAGCGTCCTAACTTTGTTGTTCGTGGCAAGCGTCGCTCTATGTTTGATTTCTTTTTTACAGAAGAAGGCACGCACAAAGTTGCGATTAATAATCAGCCGAGCTACTACACACAATACAAAGCGGGCCGTCGTGATACGGTGAAATGGGCGCGAGCAAGCAAAGCTGAGCGTGGTGATGTGCTTCCCGAGCAAGCGCGTGATGTGGTTACTCAACTAAGTTACACCCGAGCAGAAAGCTACATTACGGTTGGTATGCCAACGGACAAAGCGTTGGAGATTGAAGGCAAAATGCTGGAGATGAAACCGATCACGCATCCATCGGACATCATTGAAGGTGAGCCTGTGACGTTCCAGTTTTTCTTTAACGGAGAGCCACAAGAGGGCGTTACTGCTGAGATTACACGTGAAGGTACTATGTACCGAAACCATCAAGAACAAATCGATGTGGTGAGCGATAAAGATGGCAAAGTGATCTTCACGCCAGAAGTCGCCGGGCGCTACTTAATGAAAGCGAACTACAAAGGTGAATTGAAAGATAATCCATTGGCGGATAAAGCGAGTGCCAATGTTCACCTTACGTTTGAAACTCAACTTAACTAATCGAATTAGGCTCAGCAATTGCTGGGCCATTTTGGAATTATCATGAATAACACTTCTCTTCTAAAAGCGGTTTTGCTTTTTTCTGGATTTGCGTCCTTTCACGCTGCTGCACATTTTCCTCTGATGAGCTGTCACTTGGCGCAAGATAAAGTGATTTGTGAAGCGGGCTACTCGGATGGATCGACAGCGGTCGACTACGATGTCGAAATGTACGATTACGACGACAATCTGATCGCCAAAGAAAAAACAGATAAGCGTTCCATCGCAGAATTTACTCACCCTGAAACAGATTTCTATTTGGTATTTGATGCCGGACATGAAAGCCCGGTGGAAGTGGATATCGTTGAGCTGAAAGAGAAATGAGCGTTCAGAAAGTTCGCCCTGATGATGGTAACCGAGAAGGAAAGTGGGTCGCACTGACAATCGCAGCGATTCTCAGTTCAGCAGCCATACTTATGCCCTACCATCAGGTCGCGACTGAAAAGCCAGACATGCAGTCTCATCAAGTGTTAATCACGGATTTACATCAAAATGAGTTGGGGTTGATCGCTGAACTTAAGCTCGCTCATGAAGAGATTCGTGATTTGCAGTTAGATACCGGAACTTGGCCTGAGATCTCTGATATGGAGGCGCTTTGGATTGCTCCATTCGTGAAAGACCAAAACTGGAAGCGTAAAGGCTCTCATCAGTGGCAACGAATTGATGACGGTGTCTACATTGGCGTGAAGACCAGTGCCCAAGGCTCTGCTTCCATGCTGTTGGATAGCCGCAGTTCTCAAGCTGATATTTGGTTTAATGATTCTAGCCGTTCGTTAAATGTGGAGGGATTGAGCGAGCTAGCAAAACGCCACGATTTCGGTTGGAAACAAATCATTCTGTCAGACTCTTCCTCTCACTCTCACGCCCATTAAGACAACATAATTGATAAGTACTATGATCAAACGCTCTCTTTTACGTCGTATTCTTACAGCCACCGCGTTATTGACGGTGTCTTCTACTGGCTTTGCTGCCGATAAACTCAGTATTGGTATTACGCTTCAACCTTATTACAGCTATGTTAAAGCCGTTGTTGGTGAGAAGGCGGACATCATTCCTTTGGTTGATGCTGGTTTTAATCCTCACAACTATTTGCCACAACCTAATGATCTTAAGCGCTTAAATGAAATGGACGTAATAGTGATCAATGGTATTGGTCATGACGATTTTGCACTGAAAGTGATCAAGGCTTCTCAGCGTGATGATCTCGTGGTTATCGAGGCGAACAAAGAAGTGCCTTTATTGCCTGCTATGGGGCAGTCTGTTGGTCAAGGAGCAGTGAACCCTCACACCTTTGTCGGTTTATCAACAACCATTCAAAAGGTTTACACCATCGCGAGTGAGCTAAGCCAATTGGACCCAGACAATGCTACGTTCTATCGCCAAAATGCTCGTAAATACGCGAAAACATTTCGCCTGATGAAGCGTGATGCAATGTTGTCTCTTGGTGAGTTGGACACGGCTGGTATGAAGGTGGCGACAACCCACAATGCTTACGGATATATCCTTCAGGAGTTTGGTGTTGACGTTGCCGCTGTCATTGAGCCTGCTCATGGTGTAGAACCAAGTGCAAGTCAGCTACAGGAAACGATAGAGAAAATTCGTGAATCGGGCATTGATGTTCTGTTTTATGAGCTCAATATGCCGAATCGCTTTGTTGATACCATCGAAGAGGCGACTGGGGTGCAGCTTTATCGCTTTTCTCACATGACTCACGGTGAGTATGAGGCCGATAAAGTTGAGGTTGAGATGCGAGATAATGTGGAAACACTAATCGAAGCCATGAAATTTGTGGCGAGTAAGCGAGCAGGGGAAAAGGCGTAATGACTGGACCTTCCGTTTCCTTAAGTAACGTGGGCCTAAAATACGCCGACAATATCATTTTGCAGAATATCAGCGCCGAATTCGAGAACGCGAAATGTCACGTGATTATGGGACCGAACGGCGGTGGTAAAACCTCTTTGCTTCGTTCGGTACTTGGACTCACGCCATTTTCGGGAAACATAGCGCTCAATTGGCCAGAACCATCAGCTGCATCGGGGAAGATAGGGTATGTGCCACAAAAAGCGATGTTTGAAGCAAGCCTCCCGTTAACCGTGATGGATTTTGTACTGCTTAACCAAACTCGTATCCCTCTATTTTGGCGACGTAAAACGAAACAAACTCAACATGCCCTGGCCCAGCTGGATCGCGTGGGTATGGCAACGCGTAGCGACCGTCGTATGGGGCAACTCTCTGGCGGTGAGCAACAGCGTGTTTTGTTTGCGCAAGCTTTACTGGATGAGCCCAATTTATTGGTTTTAGACGAACCTACAACTGGCATGGATGAGCAAGGTGTTCGATATCTTGAAGGTTTGATTCATGAAGTCGTTGGAGAAGGCAAAACGGTACTGGCAGTACACCATGACGTGACCGCAGTGCGCCGTTTAGATGCGCAGGTCCATGTTGTAAATCGTCAAATTGTGGCGTCAGGGCACCATTCAGATGTACTAAGTCCTGATCGTATAGAAACATTATTTAAGCACTACACAGCAAAAGTGGAGGCTGCATAATGGATTGGTTGCGAGAGTTAGCGGTTAGCGGCGTTGAAGCTGGATGGTTAAGCGATAGCTTTTCTTATGCTTTCATGGTGAACGCAATTGTTGCAGCGCTGATATTAGGACCATTACTTGGTGGTCTTGGTACATTAGTCATCGCCAAGCGACTGGCTTTTTTCTCTGAAGCGGTTGGGCATGCTGCGCTTACCGGAATCGCGATTGGTGTGTTGCTCGGTGAGCCGCCAGAGAATCCGATCATCGGATTGTTTAGCTTTTGTATGATTTTTGCGCTGTTGCTTCACTTTGTTCGTAATCGTACGAATGTACCTTACGACACACTGGTTGGGGTTTTTCTTGCACTAGCGTTAGCGGTTGGTGCTGCGCTGTTAATGTACGTTGCTCGCAAGATCAACATTCACATGTTGGAGAACGTGTTGTTTGGCTCGATCTTGACTGTGACGGACAACGATATCCTTATTTTAGCGATCAGTTGTTTGATCATATTACTGCTTCTTATTCCAACGTTTAACCGCATTTTGCTGACTTGTATTAGCCCGGATATTGCACGTGTACGCGGCTTTAATACCAGCTTTTATGATTACTTATTTGTCATGATGATCACCTTGGTCACCATCGCCGCGGTAAAGATTATTGGCGCTGTATTGGTTGGTGCATTGCTACTGATTCCTGGTGCAACGGCTCGGTTATTGACTAAACGCATGGGCAGTTTTGTTCTCCTTTCTTCTTTATTGGCAACCATTGCGTGTTTAGTAGGAACCATACTGCCGATGGAGCTTGAGCTACCAGTGCCATCAGGCGCATCCATCATCATTGTTTCTGCGGCATTTTTCCTAACAGCAACGGTTTACCGAATTATCCAAAAAGCGTAACCCTTTTTATAAAGTAATGAACATGAAGATAAAAAAATTAGCGATAACTTTTGGTTTGGTTATAGCGACAACACTTCCATCGTTGGCAAGCGCCAAAGACATTTTAACCAGCACTCCCGTCACGTACATGTTGTCTGAGCAACTCATGAAAGGTACAGGGATAGAGACTCAGTATCTGCCTCCAAAGCGTTACGGCGTTGAGCGTCTTGAGAACTGGTTCGCAAATAAAGGTACAGAGCAAGTTAAGCAAGCGGGTCAAGCCGCGACGGTTGCTATTACTCTTGGTGCGATTTGGAAACAAGACCCGACTTATGTTTACGCTCGACAGGGCAACATTCACTTGATTGAAATCGATGCATCACAGGCCATTTCTCCTAGAGCTCAAGGAGTTGCAGTACTGACATTGGAAAACGGGTCAACATCGAAGTACGCATGGCTGAACCCTACAAACTTAATCCGAATGGCGGGTATTGTTGGAGAGGATCTACAACGTGTATATCCTGAACACCAAAAGACGATTCAAACGAATCAACAGGCTCTTATGCTCAATGTGCGTGAACTGATCAACCAACAACAGGCAGAGATCTTCGATAAATGCATCGATTCAGTGGTACTGATGAGTGAGTCACTAGAGGACTTTGCCTCTGGCAACCAATTGTTTGTGGTTGGGCGCGAATTTAAGCCGGAACTCGAGTGGACAGAAGAAGACAAATTATCTTTAAAAGCTCAGTTTGAGCAAGATAAAACGCTATGGTTAGTGACGGATAAACGACCGTCGAAAACCTTGACATCGCTTATTAAACCGAGCCGCATACTGCAAATTGATGTTATTGACCGCTGGGGCAGTAAGGGTATCAAAACTGAGAAGCCACTCGCACGTTGGGAGATGTGACACGTAAAAAGCCACAAATTTTATGATGGGGAATGAAAAGTTCCCTATTTTTTTGTGACTCAGTTCAAAATGCGAGCATTAATACCACTGGTTGCATAAGAAAGTGTTTGTTTCATTTCTATTTCATTACTACTTTGTTATGTGTTCGTTGCGATTGATTCGGATTTAATCTGTTTCTAAGCGAACCGGTACAAACAACTATACGGATGTTAACAATGAAAATGAAAACTCTAGCCGTTGCAGTGGCGGCACTAGCATGTGGTTCACAGGCCTTCGCAGCAGAAGTTTACAACAGCGATGGTACATCTTTATCGATCGGCGGTCACGTTTCAGTTGGCGTGGGTGAGTATTTCGAAGAAGATGTAAAAGTTCACCAAGTGTCTCCACGTATTAACGTTGCGGGTAAGAAAGACATTGGCAACGGTATTACTATCGATGCTAAAGGCGAATGGGCACTTAACTACCTTGACGGTGGTGATCAGTCATTTTCTACGCGTCTAGGTTACATCGGTGCAACTCATGAGCAGTACGGTCGCCTTGTTGCGGGTACTCAATGGTCACCGTACTACGATGTCGCTGGCGTTGCGGATCTACCAATCGCGTTTGCGAACGATTTCTTGTACAGCAACCACGGTAGCCTAGGATCAGCTCGTGCTGATAAAATGCTTAGCTACCGTAAAGGTTTTGAATTTGGTGAAGGTTTTGCTTTCAACCTTGGTCTAGGTTGGCAGGGTAAGCAAACTAGCGAATACAAAGTAACAGACCAACTTAAGCCTGAAACAGTATTTGAAGATCGTGGTCAAATCGCACTGAGCGGTTCTGTTGCGGGCTTCGGTCTTGGCTACGTATACAGCGGCGGTGATGTTGAGAACTCTTCTATAGGTACTAAGACAGCTGAATCACACTTATTCTCTGTAAACTACGGTCAATACGGTTCAGGCCTTTACGCAGCGGTAGTATACGGTATGAACGAGTACTTCTACCAAATGCGTAAAGACACTTCTCAAATTGAAGCTCTTTTGGCATACGGCGTGAACGATTGGACATTCAGCGTTAACTACGAAGGCGTAGAAGACGAAGAAGAAAACAAGACAGTTTCAAGCGAAACTGCGCTACAAGCAGAGTACGCTGTAACTCCTGCTTTCGTAACGTTTGCTGCTTACCAGTTTGACCTAGGTAACGATTACCCTGGCGAAGAGAACGACTACTGGACTCTAGGTGCTCGTTACTACTTCTAATAAATAGGCCAGTTTCTACTGCCTAAACACATTTATTGTGTTAACGCCTACTCGTTGTGAGTAGGCGTTTTTCTTTCTGCTATCCTTTGACTATAAGAGACGCTGGTCATTCTTTGCTTAGGTACCCAAGTCTCTGTTTATAGAGCGCGTCTATAAAAAATGCCCGCAACTTGCGGGCATTTTTGTTGTTAGAAGAGATGCAGTTCTATTAATACGCTTATTTTTTATCGAGTAAATCGAGGAAGAAGGCATACTCTAGCGCATCTTCTTTTAAACGCTTAAATCGACCAGATGCGCCGCCGTGTCCGGCTTCCATATCGGTTTTGAACAACAAAACGTTATCGTCTGTCTTCATTTCACGAAGTTTGGCGACCCACTTCATTGGTTCAAAGTACTGTACTTGAGAGTCGTGCAAGCCAGTCGTTACCAACATGTTCGGGTAGTTTTGCGCCTTGATGTTGTCGTAAGGCGAGTAACTCAACATATAGTCATAGTATGTTTTGTTATTTGGGTTACCCCATTCATCATACTCATTGGTGGTCAATGGAATTGATTCATCGAGCATAGTGGTTACCACGTCCACAAACGGAACATGTGCACCGATACCGCGGTACAGTTCTGGTGCTTGGTTGATGATAGCCCCCATTAAGAGACCTCCTGCAGAGCCACCAACAGCGAAGACTTTATCTTTCGCGCCGTAGCCTTGTTCAACCAAACCTTTAGTCACATCAATAAAGTCGTTGAATGTGTTTTGCTTGGTTAGTTTTTTACCGTCTTCATACCAAGGGCGGCCAAGCATTTCAGATCCACGAATATGAGCAATGGCGTAAACAAAGCCGCGATCCAACAGACTCAAACGTGTCGAGCGGAAAGTTGGCTCAATGGTTGCGCCATAAGATCCATAACCATATTGGTAGAGTGGATTCGTACCATCTTTCTTAAATAAGTCTTTACGATACACCAAAGAAACGGGTACTTCTTTACCGTCACGGGCTGTGACCATGATGCGTTCTGATTGGTAATTGTCAGGATTAAAATCACCAAGTACAGGTGTTTGCTTCATGATTTCTGACCCGCCCGTTTTTAGATCGAAATCGTAGTAGGTTCCTGGAGTGGTTAAACTGCTGTAATAAATACGAACTTTCTCGTTATCCAGCTCTAGGTTACCTGTCAAATAGGCAGCAAACGCATCGTCATTAAATGTGAGGGGGAGTTCTTTTCCTGTTGAAAGCTGACGTACAGTGACGCTTGCTAGGCCGTTAGAGCGCTGCTCATAGACGATGTGATCATCGAATAACTCGAAGTCGACAAGTTGAGTGTTGTCGTCTGCGGCAATCACATCTTGCCATTTAGAGCGGTCATGCATGTCATTTTGATGAACTTTCATCAAACGGAAGTTGACGGCTTGATAGTTAGTATAAATGTAGTACCAATCGCCTAGCTTAGAAATACTGTATTCAATGCCATCTTCACGAGGATAGAACGGTTTCGCCTTTGCTTTAGGGTTGTTCGCATCAATAATAGAGACCCCACTGGTTTCTGTACTCGAATGCCAGATATAAATATCTTCGCCATCTTTGCTTTTGCTTAGTGAGGTGTAATAGGCGCTGTCGGTTTCCTCAAAAATCAGCTCATCGCTGCTTTGTGGTGTGCCCAATACATGACGATAAACTTGGTAGCCCAATAAGGTCTGTGGATCTTTTTTGATGTAGTAAAAGGCGTTGTTATCGTTCTGCCATGCGACAGCGCTTGAGGCCCCTTCGATTTCATCTTGTAGGTAATTGCCTGTTGTCAGGTCTTTGATCTTAAGGGTGTACACGCGGCGGCTTAATGTGTCTTCGCCATACGCCAATAAGTTTTCATTCGGACTAACGTATAGGCCGCCGATACTGAAAAATTCATGTTCTTTTGCTAGTTCATTGACATCTAAAATGATTTGTTTGTCTTTGCCTGCAAAGTCTTTAGCTCGCAAATGGACTTCGTACTCGTTATCTCCGGTCACTTCACTGGAGTAGAAGTAGTTGCCTTTACGAACCGGTACTGAGTTGTCGTCTTTTGCGATGCGCCCTTTAATTTCTTCAAATAGCGTATCTTGAAGTGTTTCAGTGTGCTTTAGAACGGTTTCTGCGTACTGATTTTCTGTCTCTAGGTGCTGTAAAATTTCAGGGTCTTTACGTTCGTCGTCACGCATCCAGTAGTAGTTATCAACGCGGGTATCGCCATGAATAGTCATCGCGTGAGGGACTTTTTTCGCAACTGGAGCTTGAGTTTGTTGAGCAACGATCTGTGTTTGGGAGTATTGAGTCATGCTGGGGATTCCTTGATTGCTGCATCCGGCGACAAGCGCGACCGAGACGGCCAACGTAGTTAAAGTGAAACGCATCTGATTTTATCCTTATTGTACACCCAAGTGGCCTCATCCTGAGGGCTGGGCTTTCATTTTGTTAGTGGTTTTCAGTTGTCCATTCTTTGTTATGGGGTATACCGAAAAAGTGAGAATCCTCAATATTTCCGAGTTGGATACTCAATTTGAAGGGCGCTGAAAACACATTGTGTAAGCAGCTGTTATTTTTAACAAATATCAATTCGAAAGTTAAATCATTCTCATCGGGGAATCGATATAGTGTGATATGAAAAAAGGGACACACTTGTTGAGTGTGTCCCTTTTGGATTTTGAAAGTAAGCTGATAATGATCAGATAACTTGCGGTACTTCGTTTGAGTGATTGTGTGCTCGATTCACCCACATTAACCCAAGCATTGCAATTACCGACATTGCCATCATCAAAATGCCCAAAGGCATCTGGTTATGCGCTGGAAATAGTGACGCGAGCAAAGTTGCGACACCTGCCCCCAAGTTTTGCATGCCACCTAATGTCGCGCCTGCTGTTCCTGCATGGTATGGGAATGGCGCAATCGCTCCAGTTGTTGCTGCTGGGAAGAGAATACCCGCACCCAAAAAGTACACGGTTGCGCCTCCAACTAGCGTTAACGCCGTGGTCAAACCAAACAAGCCTGGGATGAGCACAATAGCAGAGCCCACAAAAATAGAGACCAAGCCTACGTTTAAAGCACGACGCTCAGAGCGACGTCTTGCGATGTAGCTAGATAAGCCCGCACCCACCAAGTAACCTGGGATCGGCAATATAAACAGCAAACTTACCGTTGTTGCAGGTAATTCTAATACCCCACCTAACAACACCCCAGCCGCCGCTTCGAATACACCCACACCAGCGAATGTTGCAACCAGGCAAATCAAAAAGCCTTGAAAGCGACGGTCAGACAAAACGTGTTTGTAGCTTTTGGCTACTGGTTCGAATTTGCGTTTCTCTTTTGGTAGCGTCTCCATCATGCTTGTCATCATGGTGATCACAACCGCGATAGCAAATAGCGCTAAGAACAAGTAGCTCGACCGCCATCCGAAAGCTTCTGTTAGGTAGCCGCCTAATACTGGTGCCATTAATGGTGAGAAAATCACACACATGCTAATTAAGCTGTTTGCTCTGTGTAGATCAGAGCCTTCAAAGCAATCGCGAGTCAGAGTGCGTGACATCGCACCGCCGCAGCCAATACCTAAGCCTTGGATAAAGCTACCAATCAAGAACCATTCAAATTGATGTGCAAATAATGCTACCAGTGTACCCGCGATGTAGATAAGCAGCCCGACGATGATGATCGGTTTGCGTCCCAAGCGGTCCGATAGTGTGCCATACGCAAATTGCGACAAGCCATATGGGATTAGGTAACAAGCCATCACAGCTTGAAGTGATGACGCAGATACCAAAAACTCGCCCGCCATATGACCGATTGAAGGCACGTACATTGTCTGGGTCATTTGACCCACGGCAGTCAATATAGCGATTAAAAAGGTAAGTTTCGCTAATGGAAACGAAGCAGACATTTGCGTATCTCTCCAAAAAATTTAAGACGTAAAAACCCTTAGCGCTCTTTTACAGAGTGCCGACTGAATTCTTGTGTTGCGGGGGTATTTGCGCGAGATAATAGTGCTTGCTTGTATAATTAGCAATCGAAAAGTGTGAAGTTGAGCAAGATAAAAATCTATGATTTCAATTAGAAAAACTAATCCGATTTTGTTTTCAAAAAGCGGTGCATTTCTTTGTCTAATTACGTTAAATCTTTTACTTTTCGTGAATAGAATGAGCCTTATAGGTAACTGGTTTTAATGGTTAAAGTGCAAAAATAAAGCGTCTGCTCGGTTGATCTGAGTTCAAGATGAAACGAGTGAATAAAAGGTAGAGGAAAGCATCAGAAAGAAAAGGGAGCCGAAGCTCCCTTAGAAATGATTATGTCTATTCGCGCTCAGATGCGTATGCGTAAAGCATTTCTAGTGCGATGGTTGCTCCCGCTAGTGCGGTAACATCACTGTGGTCGTATGGAGGCGATACTTCGACAACATCCATACCCACGATATTCATGCCGGCTAAACCACGAATAATTTTCAGCGCTTTGTCTGAGTTCAAGCCACCACAAACTGGTGTACCAGTTCCCGGTGCGAAGGCCGGGTCTAAGCAGTCGATGTCAAAAGTGACATATATTGGCTTGTCTGCGACGGTGCGACGAATTTCTTCTAGGATCTCGTTCACCGACATGTCATTCGCTTGCATCGCATTAATCACATTGAAGCCGTGATCTTGCTGTTTGTATTCCGTACGAATGCCGATTTGTATTGAGTTCTTCGCTGAGATCAAACCTTCTTTCGGCGCATGGTAGAACATCGTACCGTGGTCGTATGAACTGCCATTTGCATAGGTGTCCGTATGAGCATCAAAGTGAATCAACGCCATTTGGCCATGATGCTTCGCATAGGCACGCAGGATAGGTAGCGTAATGAAGTGGTCACCGCCCAATCCCAACATGGTTTTACCACTTTTTAGAATTTCACTGGTTGCCGCTTCAAGGCGGTAAGTAAAATCTTCCGCATCACCGCAATCGAACACGAGATCACCTGCGTCGATCACTTTCAGTTTATCCAATACGTTGAAGCTCCACGGGAACTTCTTACCTTCCCATGCCAAGTTGACTGAGGCACGGCGAATTGCATCTGGACCCATACGCGCACCTGGACGCCCAGATGTTGCCATGTCCAGAGGGACTCCCAACACCACAACGTCTGCGTCTGCCGATACCGGGTTACGAATGTACGGCAGACGTAAAAACGACATAGAGTTGGAGTAAAGCGAATAATCAGTTTTAGTAAACAAATCATTCATATCAGAAGTCCTCTAAATAGGTGTATCCTGCTAGACCTTGTTCTAGTTCTGCTAGGATTTGTGCTTGTTCATTGGCTTCAACTCGCTGTGAAACCAATTGTTTATAATTGTCACGAATCGCATCCACGTCGATATGAACGTAGCGCATCATGTCTTCTACACTATCACCTTCGTTGATGTAACTGATCTCAAATTGACCGTGTTCATCAACATTGACTACAGCACTGTGGGTATCACCAAATAGGTTGTGCATGTCACCAAGGATTTCTTGGTATGCGCCTACTAGGAAAAAGCCCATTAAGTACGGTTTGTCTTTGCTCCAAGCTGGTACAGGTAGCGTGCTCTCGATGCCTTGACCATCAACGTAGTGATCGATCGCGCCATCAGAGTCACATGTGATGTCCAACATCACTGCACGACGCTCTTCCGCCTCGCCCAGACCAGAAAGTGGCAGAACAGGGAACACCTGATCAATACCCCAAGCATCTGGTAGAGATTGGAAGAGAGAGAAGTTCACGAAGAACTTATCCGCAAGACGTTCGCTCAACTCGTCCAGAATCGGACGGTGGAAGCGATTCTTAGTGCTCATCTTGCGGCTTAATTCGAAGTAAATGCGCAGTGACAATTGTTCTGCCCACGCACGTTGTTCCAAGTTAAGCACGCCTGTAGCAAATTGAGAGTGCACTTCTGCCAAATCACTTTGGGTATCATTGTAAATCTCAATTAACGCACGAGCGTCTGTACCATCTTGTAAGTTTTCCCAGTTTCGCCACATGTTTTGTAGCAACAGCGGAGCGTCCTCATCAAGCTCATGTACTTCTTCCGGTAGGTACGACTCGGTACCAATTACGTTAGAAATCAATACAGCGTGGTGCGCTGTTAGCGAGCGACCCGATTCCGAAATGATCACTGGCATTGGTTGTTCGTATTGCAGACACACATCGCCCACAGTGTTGACGATATTACGTGCGTATTCTGCAAGTCCGTAGTTCATCGAATTCGATGATTGGCTGCGTGTGCCGTCATAATCCACTGCCAAGCCGCCGCCCACATCGAAGTACTCGATGTTTGCACCGAGTGCGCGTAGTTCGCAGTAGAAACGTGCAGACTCGTTCACACCATTGCGTACATCACGGATGTTTGCCATCTGTGAACCAAGGTGGAAGTGAACCAGTTGCATCGCGTCTAGGTTGCCTTCGCGTTTAAGACGTTCAATAACGCTAAGCACTTGCGATGCTGATAAACCAAACTTCGATTTTTCACCGCCACTTGCTTGCCATTTCCCTGCGCCTTGAGAGGCGAGGCGAATGCGTAAACCAAGGCGCGGTTTTACGCCCAAACTTTTCGCTTCTTCTAGTACCAGATCCAGCTCAGAAAGCTTCTCTAATACGATGAATACCTTGTGACCCAGCTTTTCACCGATCAGTGCAAGACGCACATACTCACGGTCTTTGTAGCCATTACACACGATCACGGAGCTACCTTGTTGAGCCAATGCAAGTACCGCCAACAATTCTGGCTTGCTACCCGCTTCAAGACCAAGCTGCTTGGTTTCTAGTTGAGCTTGGCTCGCTAGAATTTCATCCACCACTTCACGTTGTTGGTTTACTTTAATTGGGTACACCAACAAGTATTTGTTTGGATATTGGTATTCTTCAATTGCTTGGTTGAATGCGTGGCAAATACCATGCACACGTTGGTGCACGATTTGCGGGAAGCGTACTAATACAGGCAGATTTAACTGCTTCGCTTCTAGCTCATTTACAATAGCGCTGAAAGGGATTTGATGTGCACGATCACTACGTGGTGATACATATACTTCGCCTTGGTCATCAATGCCGTAGAAACCTTGGCTCCAGTAGTGAACGTTGTAGTCCGCGCGGATGCGGTCTAATTTAGTTGCTTTTTCCAACTCGATTCTCACAAAAATGTACTTAACTCCTTAATTAATTAGAAGGAAAAGTACAAAAAAGCAAATCATGAGGTATTTACCTCATACCCTGACACGAACTCCGTGTGCGCGCATTAACGGATAAAAGGGCCCTTGAGTCTAATGATTAAAATCTATCATCTCGATTATGATTTGTTGTCGTCGCTACGTGTGAATATTTGTTTACCGAAGCGTCCATTCTGCTGTTATAGTTGGTCTGACCAGTAAGGATTCGGTCATGAAGCATCTCACTAAAATAAGGACATATTTTGCAGCTGCACAGAATTCAGGGGTACATTCAGACCATGTATCTCGCCGAATATCCCGATAAATTATTGTTGCTTGATGGTGCCAGTCGAGCAGACATTCCTCATCTTAAAGGCTTTATTGAACATCAACTCCATCGTCCTTTTTCTGACCTAAAGTTGGTTGTTGTGACCCACATGCATCCAGACCATGCTGGTGGTGCGCACAAACTACGTGATTTAACAGGATGTAAGCTATTGGCCGCAAAGCGAGAGAGCCAGTGGTATAGCGGTGTAGACGGTTGGCTAATGCATTTGACCGATTTAATGTTAGCACGCTGGATGGCGAATCGGATGCGTAAACCAAAGCAAAACCTTTGGTATTCCCGCAAGTTAAATCCAGATATTGAACTTATTGATGGAGAGTTTATTCCTGGATTTGATGATTGGCAGGTGCTAGAAACGCTTGGGCATACCGACCGAGATCTGTCGGTTTATCATTCTGAACAAGATGTGCTGTATGTGGCGGATTTAATGGTGCAGGTGAAAAAGCATCTGATTGCGCCGTTTCCCATATTTCATCCGAATCAATATCGGCAATCATTAAAGCGTGTGTTTGAGATGAATCCGCAATGTTTGCTTCTGGCACATGGGGGAGAGGTGACTTTGGATGAAAAAGCGTATCAGCACATTTTGAATACAGCGCCGACTAAGCCAATGACGCACTGGCGAGTGACAAAAGTTAAAGCGAAGGGATTGTTGTTTGCGTTATTTCGTAGGAAGTAGGCGAAGATAAAGCCAGACGAGTGATGCTCAACAAAAACGTTCGATCACTCATCTGAAGCTACGGGGTTAAGATGCCAATAAGTGAGATTGGCTAGGATCAACGAGCACTTTGTCTGCCATACCCTGACGACCTAACAACATCATGTAAGTCATTTTTTCACGGTTAGTCAACGTAATGTCGATTGGCCATTGTTGGTCGCCCATACGCAGCATCGTTGTGATCACGCAGCGGTGCTCAAAAGTACCGTTAGAAGATTTAACCTTACGGTTTGCTTTTAGTTTCGCTGTGCAGCGAACCACTTGTTCTAAATGGTATACATCTGGGTGCAAATCGAATGCAACATAAGACTGACCATCTTTTTCAAAGCAATCAATATTGTCTACATGTAATGAAGAGGTTTGAGCGCCTGTATCAATACGCGCTTCAAGGTGAGTAATCCCTAACTCTGGCAAGCAAATAGCTTCGGCATTCCCAATGATCATTTTCTGATTCATAGTGTCATCCTAGCGACGAGTAACAAGAGAGCCGGTTTTTGGCTCTCTTGTGCGTTAAACAAAAATCAACCTTTACCGCGAGTACGGTTTGAATTTGGCTTAGCGTTTTTCTCGATAAAATCGAAGATCATACCTGCAATGTTTTTACCAGTTGCTAGTTCGATGCCTTCTAGACCAGGGGAAGAGTTCACTTCCATTACCACTGGGCCATTTTTAGATTGAAGGATATCCACACCACAAAGGTTCAAGCCCATCACTTTCGCTGCATTTACAGCGGTCGCACGCTCTTCTTTGCTCAAACGCACGAGTTGTGCAGAGCCACCACGGTGAAGGTTAGAACGGAACTCGCCTTCTTTTGCTTGGCGCTTCATTGCGGCAATCACCTTATTACCGACAACAAAACAACGGATGTCCGCGCCTTTTGCTTCTTCGATAAATTCTTGCACCATGATGTTAGCTTTCAAACCCATGAAAGCTTCAATCACGCTTTCTGCCGCTTTATTTGTTTCAGCAAGTACAACACCAATGCCTTGAGTGCCTTCTAGCAATTTAATCACTAGAGGTGCGCCACCAACGTTTTTGATCACGTCCTGAATGTTGTCAGGATGGTGAGCAAAGCCAGTGCGTGGCAAACCGATGCCTTTACGTGATAGCAGTTGTAATGAGCGCAACTTGTCACGAGAGCGGCTGATCGCGACAGATTCGTTGACACAAAATGTACCCATCATTTCAAACTGACGTACAACAGCAGTGCCGTAAAACGTAATAGATGCCCCAATACGTGGAATAACAGCATCGTATTGCGGTAATTCTTCACCCTTGTAGCGGATCTTAGGGTTGTTGCTCGTAATGTCCATATAACAGTGAAGCGTGTCGATCACATCGATTTGATGCCCACGTTCTTCACCCGCCTGTTTTAGGCGCATGGTTGAATATAAATTCTCATTACGAGAGAGAATAGCAATACGCATGGCAATTCCTTAGTAAGTCAGTACCAAATTAAAATATAAGTATAGAGCATAGAATGCAGTAGGCAGGTGATCATGTTATGACATAACCTACTTACTTCAACGATTTAGAATTGTGGTTGAACAACCACGTCGTCAGAGGTGCGCACCTTAGGGCGTTTTTTTGTGAGATGAAAACGAAAAAGCATCGTCGACACGACAAAAATATTTTATCGAACGCTCACGCCTTGCGGTATGAGACTGTCAAGGGTGAGATAAATAAAATTGAGCAAAAATTTCATCGCTTTGTCACGAATTATCGCTTAAAAAAGCGGCCAATTTGACCGCTGTTTTTAGCTGTTTTGATAGTGACTTAAAAAAAGTTCCGCCGTTTGGGTAGCTAACAGCCTAGATTCTTCATTCGACAAAGAGGGGCGAATTCCCATTAACTGCGGCCAGAATGCACTGCCTTTAAGTAAGTTGTGCAATTGAGTGCTTGCTATATGTACATCATCAATTTGCAAAGCGCCACTGTTCGATTTCTCAGTAAGCCAGCGGTATAGGGCGGTTTCCTGTTTCGACATTTGTTCTGCTTGTTCTTTGAGATCTTCCGGCTTAAATAAGAAGTGCCCAAATGCCACTTTTGCCAGCTCAATATAGTTTGGTTCCGTTACCACAATGATCTCGCTGTAGAGTAATTCAATCAATTGATCTTTGAGTGGCAGAGTGGCCAAGCGTTTAATATCGCTTTCCATCATTGACGAACGCCAAAGCTCAGTCAGCAACTCAGTCACGATCGCTTCCTTAGAAGGGAAGTGATTATAGACCGTGCGCTTAGAGACTTGTGCGATTGCAGAGAGCTTATCCATGCTGGTGTTTTGCACCCCAAACTCTTGGAACGCTTGCCTTGCCGCGCACAAGATGGCTTCTCTTTTGGTTTCACTACGACTTTTTCTTTTTACATTCATAAGCTTGCTAAGTTAAGAAGATCGTTTCTTGATCTATTTTACACTAAGTAGTTTACTTTTGATAATTAGAATGTAAACTGCACCGTGTAGTTTACTTCTGTTCGGGTTAACTTTTTATGAAAAAAACTTTGCTAGCCACAGTAGGAGCGTTCGCGATGGGTACATCAATGATTTCTTGTTCTAATGTTGATACTGAAAAAGCGCCAACATACCCGGACAAATTTGCAAATACAGAGTTGGAATACAAAAGCGGTTTGGGCGACATGTTCGAAATCATGAAAGCGTATTTTACGACTGAGCGCCTTAACCCAACACCAACGATTGAAATTCCAGTGCATGCGATCACAGCGCGGCAACTGTTAGAAGAGCAAGATGACGTCATCTATCGTCTGGGTCACTCAAGCGTATTAATGAAGCTCGACGGAAAACTGGTGATGACCGACCCTGTATTCAGTGATCGCGCGTCTCCTGTACAATGGGCAGGGCCAAAACGCTTTCACCAAACCCCCATCACGATAGAAGATTTGCCAACTATCGATGTGGTGGTGATCAGTCATGACCATTACGATCACCTAGATAAAGCTTCTATTAAAGTGCTAGGCGACAAGGTGGGCACTTTCTTGGTACCGTTAAAAGTTGGCCAATTACTGGTGAATTGGGGTGTGCCGAAGGAGAAAGTGATCGAGCTAGATTGGTGGGAGTCACATTCTGTCGACGGTATTGAATATACATTGACTCCGACTCAGCATTTCTCCGGTCGAGGTTTGACAGACCGCGATACGACACTGTGGGGCAGTTGGGTTATTAATGCACAACAACACAAAGTGTTCTTCAGTGGTGACTCTGGTTACTTCAATGGCTTTAAAGAGATTGGTGAAAAGTACGGTCCGTTTGACTTCACTATGATCGAAACCGGCGCATACAATGAACTTTGGTCAGACATTCACATGTTCCCAGAGCAAAGCGTTCAAGCACACATTGATGTGCAGGGCAAAGTGATGATGCCAATTCACAACAGTACGTTTGATTTATCGATGCATGATTGGAATGAGCCGATGCAACGCGCGTTAGATATCAGTGAAGAGCGCGGTGTAACGTTAGTGAGCCCTGAGATTGGTCAACGCTTGGCGATTGCGGAGCCTCAGCCTGCGAAGGCATGGTGGCAATAATGGCTGAGCTAAAAAGCCAAACATCAGAATAGTTAAGTCACTTATTAGTAGTTACTTGGTCAGGGATAAGGATAAAGGTGCGATGAAAGCAAAGTGGACGTTGTTACTTACATTAAGCATTCTGCCTACCTTTGCACTAGCAGGAGTAGAGCAAGATATCTTGACGTTGATAACACGAGTTGAGCAATCCTCTTGCACCTTTATCCGCAACGGCAAGTCGTACACTAATCAAGAAGCAGCAGAACACATGCGCAATAAATGGGATTACGCCAAAGATGACGTTGATTCCGTGGATGTGTTTATAAAAGAAGTTGCGTCGAAAAGTTGGTTATCTGGCAAACCATATTGGGTGGATTGCCAAGAGGAACGCATTACCAGCGAAGAGTGGCTAACATCATTGATGCGCACCACCGATCACATCCAATAACACTTCTTTGATGGTCTGATAGCGCAGAGGTAGAGCACGACTGCGCTTACGAACCAGAAATAGCTCTTCACATACAGTGTTTTTCAGTTGAGCAATGTATAACGTGTCTTTTAGTGGAAAATTGTCGACCGCACTTTGAGGCAGCACGGTGAAGCCAAGTCCTTTGCTGACAGGCAGCAAAATTTGGCTCAATTGATTTACGTAGCCGGATAATGGTAAATCGCTCATCTTAATTTCTTGGAGCTGTGGTTCTTCACATTGGTCAAAAAACAGCGTCATGTAATGCTCGGCATCAGGGTGGCTAATGACACCACAGTCATGCAAGAGTTGTGGCGTTATCTGCTTATTTTGATATTGCTTTGGCAGAACCAAGCACAACCTCTCTTTACCAATTCGCTCACTGTGAAACAGACCTTTGTTGGGAACATCAGTCACGATACCAATATCAATGTGCCCTTGCGTTATGGCGTTGAGAATAGATTGATTTGGCGCGGCTTCTAAATGTAACGATAAGCTCGGGTGCTGTTTTTGCTTCTCCAAAATGGGCCCATACAACATTAACGCCATTGCACCAGAACAAGCCAGTTTACAATGGCCTGAAAACGCATCATCAAAACTGAGCTCTTCGAGCAGCTTCTTTTCTCTATCTTCTAACTCGAGCGCATATGCGTAGACAATCCTGCCTTGCTCGGTTAATTCGAAGCTTTTGTTTTCGCGCTTGATCAAGGCATGCTGACAACTTTGCTCTAATTTTTTGATGTGTTGGCTGACGCCAGGCTGAGTCATAAAAAGTTTTTCTGCCGTTTGCGTAAAATGACCGACTTCAATCAATGTCTTAAATGTATGTAACCAAACAGGATTAAGCATAGTGTGTGATTTTCTGAGAGCTTTGTTGGGAGACGTAAAGAAAATGATAGCACGGTGTTTTATGAAAACAGAGAAGACTTAAACGATAAAAGATGAATCGTTATCAATACATTACAGACAAAATAAAACCCCGCCTGGTTTCCCAGACGGGGCTTATTCTTTTTCGCAGCAATCCAGCTACTAATAGGTGCTCCCTGCATCTATCCTTGATTGTGGCTAAGTCCTTTAACCGAGTTCCTTGTTCATCGCCTTCCTAGCGGTGTCCATTCTTGCCTATCATCCTGACGGGCGAACTCTATCCTAGAGCTTAACTACATCCTTGCTGACAACTCATCCTAAGTTATCAAATCTTCATCCTGAAGATACCCAATCCTTTAGGCTTTTTTCCTGTTCCCGCCAACATCCTGTCGACAAATTGAGTATTGATGTTTTGCTGATTTGACTCAATTAACTTTTCTAAATTATTTTTACTGATTATTTTAAGTGAATTTAAATATTACTTTTAAATCATATATTTAATGTTTTTTCTGGCATTGCTCTTAGAGGTGATTAATCTATTTGCTCACAACTCTTGTAAGAGATCTCGCACAAGTTTGGTGGTGAATGTATTAATGTGCGCTTTTTGTTCCGAGTTCTGTGGATTGAACTGGATCACAATGCGTTAAAAGGGAGACGATAAAGATGAAAGTGAATTGATCTTGAGTAGAGATTTGTTTGAAAAGAAATAAAAATTCTTGCGGTTTTTATAAACAGTATGGTAAATCTGAAATGCCCACCTTGTTAATCCTTATTAAGATTCAATGACAGTATAAGTAGGGAACTTGATTGCCATTTTTCTGTCATATCTGGTGAGTAAGTTAACTGTGTCAGATAGATAATATGCCGTTTGCCAGTAAAAACAGGCTGCAAGAAATCGGTAATTATCATTATGTTGTGAAATTGGTCACGGTTAAATGATTGATTCCCTTATAGATTGAAGGGGATACGACCTTAGACAATAAGCTCCATGAGGAGCGTTACTTATATAAGATGAGGGACTTTACTATGAAAAAGACTAGAAGAGCTCAGCTACATCGTGTGCGTATTCAATACTGGAAAGACACGAAAGACGCACCAGCTAAAAAATCATAGTTAATTATACCTAAAGGCACGAGCTGGCTGTGGAACGCAGTTTCCCGTTGATTGCCAGCTCAAAAACGCCACAATCACTCCGCGCAACTTCCCAAGCACCCTATTTTTAATATCGCATTCTTCAAAAAATAAAAAAGCCAGTCTTAAGACCAGCTTTCTCTACCATTTACTGAGCTCTGCGTATTACAGGTTGCCCTTTAGTTACAGGTAGTTGGCGTCAACTAGTTCGCCCGCTTGCGCGCTTTTCACTTCTGGGCGTGCTTCTAACCATTTGATAACTTGCGCTTTCTGTTCTTCAGTCGCACTGCCGTAACGGTCAGTAGAACATAGGAAGCCTTCAAACAGTTCTAGACCACCGCCACCGAAGCAAAGACCAAGCTCGTCAATGTAGTCGATAAAGTCATCAACGAATGCATCGTAACGGTCGAAGTCGTTAATGTCTGTTTCACAGCTGATCTCGAAACCTAGGATTGCGAACTCACCTAAGAACAGCTTTTTACGGATACGACGGCTCTTGTTACCGATCTTGTCTAATTTCATGATTATCTCTCGTAGATGATTTGATTTCGTACACCTTATACCTTCTATCACACTTTAGCCCAAGTAAAATCAGAATGAAGCGATACAGTTGGTGATTATGTGACCAGAATTTAATTGCTTCGTTAGCTGTGTTGGTTGGTTTGCAGTATTGTTGAAACACAAGTTTCATATGTTTTAAGCACTTTTGTCATTTTTCTTATCCAAACTTCTTGCCGTTCAACTAATCACTTATTTATTAATTAAACTATAAGATCGGGAAAGTAAAAATGAGCAAGGAAACCTTTGACGCGACGCGTTATAACCAAAGTGAAAACAAACCATTTGAAGAAGTATTAGAAGCGAGCCTATCTCGACGCAGCATTCTGAAAGGTGGTTTAGGTATCAGTGCGATGACAGCGTTTGGTGCTTTCGGATTGGCTGGTTGTAACTCGTCTGACTCAGGGAGTACAGTAAGCAGTGGTTCGGGCGCATCTAAAGCCGTTCTTAACTTTGAATCTATCCCTGGCTCACTCACTGACGCAGTTTCAATTCCACAAGGCTACACCGCACAAGTACTAGTACCTTGGGGAACACCACTTAATGCACAAGGCAGCGCATGGCAAAATGATGGTACCAACACCAGTACCGATCAGTTAAATGCGCTAGGCATGCACCATGACGGCATGCATTTTTTCCCATTGAACGATAGCACTACAGATGGCTTGCTATGTATTAACCACGAGTACATCGACACATCAGCACTGCATCCAAACGGTCCGACGGTTGAAAATGGCGTACGTACCATTGTAGATGAAGTGCGCAAAGAGATTAACGCGCACGGTGTATCAGTGGTTCGCATTCAACTGGAAGACAACATGTGGAAGTTGGTTGATACCGACCCACTAAACCGTCGTTATACTGGTGCGACAGTCATGGATTTGTCTGGCCCGGTAGCCCACACATCTTTAACTGTCACTCGTTTCTCACCAGATGGCAGCCAAGCGCGTGGTACGTTAAACAACTGTGGCAACGGCTACACGCCGTGGGGCACGTACTTAACGTGTGAAGAGAACTGGCCAGGTTACTTTGTTAACGCCGGGACTCGTACAGAAGAGCAAGATCGCATTGGTGTCGATGACCAAAGCACTCGTTACCTATGGGAGACATTAGCAGGAAATGCAGAAGAGCGTCTTGATGAGTTCTCTCGCTTTAATGTGGCTCCAACAGGAGCAAGTGCGATGGATGATTACCGTAATGAAGCCAATGGTCACGGTTACATTGTCGAGATTGACCCTTACACGCAAAACTCACGTGCGAAGAAACGTACTGCGCTAGGTCGTTTCCGTCACGAGGGCTGTACTTTCGGTAAGCTTGAAGAAGGCAAACCAGTGGTATTTTATTCTGGTCACGATTCTCGCTTTGAATACCTATACAAATTTGAATCTGCGGCAGCGTGGGATCCAGCAGATGCTAACCCTGATAACCGCTTGGCGATGGGTGACAAGTACATGGACGAAGGCACACTGTATGTGGCGCGCTTCAATGAAGACAGCACAGGTACTTGGTTACCATTAACGCTTGATAGCGTAACAACCGCTGGTGGTACATTAGCGGATCACTTTGATTCACTGGCTGAAATTATCATCAATACTGCGGGTGCGGCGGATTTAGTTGGGGCAACACCAATGGATCGACCAGAGTGGTGTACGGTTGATCCATTCACGGGTTCAGTATATTTAACATTGACGAACAATACGCGCCGTACAGATGAAACCAATCCTGCGAATCCACGTTTAAATAATAAGTTTGGTCATGTTATTCGTTGGGATGAAGGTGCTTCAGCAACTGACTTTACTTGGGATATCTTTGTGTTTGGTTCGCCAGCAAATGGTGATGCAGATACCAACCGTTCTGGCTTGAATGAGTTAAACCAGTTTGCGAGCCCAGACGGATTAGCGTTTGATGGCCGTGGTATTTTGTGGATTCAAACGGACAACGGCGCAGATGAAGTCACGTCTTACACCAATGATCAAATGTTGGCTGTTGTGCCATCTAAGCTAACAGATGAGAATGGTGATCAAGCTGTGATTGGTGCGGATAATCAAGCTGAATTGAAACGCTTCTTTGTCGGACCAAATGGTTGTGAAGTAACAGGCTTTACCATCAGCCCTGATTACAAATCATTGTTTGTGAATATTCAGCACCCAGGTAACTGGCCATACAGTGAAGATGCAGCCGAAGAAACACCTGCTGGTGTTTCTGTGCGCCCACGAGCGGCGACAGTGGTTATTCGCCGTGAAGACGGTGGAGAGATTGCAGTTTAATCTCTAAATGAATAAACACCTTAAAATTCAAGCCCTGCAATTGCAGGGCTTGATGGTTTAGGCGAATGCCTAGTTGCACTTTATACCTAGACAACAGGCTTATCTTTTCAATGAACCGCCTGAAGTACGAATCACGTCTTGATACCAGAAAAAGCTTTTCTTGCGTTTACGTTCTAGCGTTCCTTGCCCATCATCATGACGATCGACATAGATAAAGCCGTAACGTTTGCTCATCTCAGCGGTTGAGTTCGCGACCAAATCGATTGGTCCCCAACTGGTGAAGCCCATCAGCTCAACGCCATCAAGAATCGCTTCGTGTGCTTGCACAAGGTGGTCGTTCAAGTAAGCGATGCGGTAATCATCCTGAATCTCACCGTTTTCATCGATTTCATCACGCGCGCCTAAGCCATTTTCTACGACGAACAGTGGCTTTTGGTAGCGATCGTGAAGGAAGTTCAGCAGAACGCGAAGACCTTTTGGATCGATCAGCCAGCCCCATTGGCTCTTTTCAAGATATGGGTTTGGTACGCTATCGACGATGTTACCCACTTCTTTCTGTTTCGGATCCGCGCTAGCACAGCCACTTGCGTAGTAGCTGAATGAGATGAAGTCGACACTCGCAGACGCAATTTCTTCTAAGTCGCCTGCTTCCATCTGAATTTCAATGCCGTTTTCGCGGAAGTAACGCTTCATGTAGCCAGGGTACTGACCACGTGTTTGCACATCACCGAAGAACAACCACTTGTTGTTTTCATGCATTGCAGCAAGCACGTCATCAGGGTTACAGGTATATGGGTAGTTGATTGCGCCAAGCAGCATGTTACCAATCTTGCCGTTTGGTACGATTTGCTGACACAGTTTTACCGCTTTTGCGTTGGCGACTAGTTGGTGGTGAATCGCTTGGTAAATCTCTTGTTCACTGGCGTCTTCTTGCAAACCAACACCAGTAAATGGTGCGTGTAGAGACATGTTGATTTCGTTGAACGTTAACCACAGCTTCACTTTGTCTTTGTAGCGTTCCAGCACGGTGCGAGCATAACGTTCGAAGAATTCGATGACGCGACGATCGCCCCAACCACCGTAGTTCTCGACCAGTGCGTAAGGCATTTCGTAGTGAGATAATGTCACGAAAGGTTGGATGTTGTGCTCGGCAAGTTCGTCAAAAATTTTATCGTAGAACGCCAAACCTTCTTCGTTAGGTTCTAGTTCGTCCCCGTTCGGGAAGATGCGGCTCCATGCCAAAGAGAGACGCAGACAGTTAAAGCCCATCTCTTTGAACAGCGCGATGTCTTCTGGGTAGCGATTGTAGAAGTCGATCGCCACGTCTTTGATACCCGGTGTACGCTCTTCACGGGTTTGATGCGGACTCAAAATACCGTTTGGCAGCATGTCTGATGTCGATAACCCTTTACCCCCAAGGTTGTACGCCCCTTCTACTTGGTTTGCAGCAATGGCACCGCCCCAAAGAAAATGTTCAGGAAACTTAATCATGTTTCTCACTCTTTATCGTTCGGAAGTTATTCGTCTTATTTGCTTGAGAATAGTGTAGGTCAAGGAGGGATTCTTGTATCGAGATCGTGTTTTTCTCAAACAGCGGGGATGCCTAGTTCTAATGATGATTTTGTAATCAATATCACCTTAGGCTGATTTGAACAATAAAGTGAAAGTCAGCCCATTTTGTTCATTCTTATGCACAGTAATTTGTCCGTTCATATCACGCATATTGTTGGCCGTAATCGCTAAACCCAGCCCCAATCCTTCACCAATTTTCTTTGAGGTTTGGAAGGGTTCGAACATGGATTCAAGCATCTCATCCGACACGCCGCAGCCATTATCACTGATGATCAGTTCGACCTGATTGCTGGTTGGGTTGACGATCAAGCTGAGCTGCGGGTTGGTGGTATTGTTCATTGCGTCTAGCGCATTCGAGACAAGATTACCGAGCACCTGAAGCAGTCGTTGTTCTTCACCCATGATATTAGGTAAATCATGAGGAACGCGCACACGCACATCCACCTTGTCTAATTGGGTTTGATAAACGCGTAAGGTCTCTTCGAGTGCAGAGGTGAGAGAAATTGCCTGTAAGCTTTCTGGTTTGTTGTAGGCGAACGTCTTTAACTGACTGGTCATGCTTGCCATACGATCAATCAGCTTCTGTACCAAAACATTGTTGGCTTTCATCATCTCGGTTTCGCCACGTTCCGCTAGCAGCTCGTTTGTAGTGAGCAGGGTTCGCAAACCTGTTAGTGGCTGATTGAGCTCATGAGTGATCGCGCTCGACATGCGACCCAAAGCGGCCATTTTGCTCGATTCAATCAACTGGCTTTGTGCTTCTTTTAGCGCTTGAGTTCGCTCTTCTACTCGCTGTGCCAGTTCTTGGTTGACCTGTTGCAGTGACTGTTCGGCTTTTTTCCGCTTGCTGATGTCGATGATCGTTGCAAGGAAATACTGCTCGCCATGCCAAGGGAAACTGGTTAGCGAGAACAGGACAGGGAAGACGCTTCCGTCACTGCGTCTGGCAATGGTTTCGACCGTGCTGATCTCTGCGAGCTCTTTATGTTTAGGTAAATCCTTGAGCAACTTAAGTGTGGTGGAATTAGGATTGCCTGCGTCGAATAATTCCCAAGCAAAAGCGTGTCGATTGACGCTTTCTGGTAAACAGAACAAACGCTTCGCCATTGGGTTGAGATCGAACAGTTGACCTTGTTCATCAATCAATAGCAAACCAACGTGGGTCTTATTGATCATCTGTTTCAAGCGGCGTTGGGACTCTTCCAACAGGGCTTGAATTCGTTGTTGGTTGATGTGCTTTTGGCGACGTTGTAGACCAATGATGACGAGTAATACAACCAATAAGAGCAACACAGCGACGCTCCAACCAATCACGTTGATGGTTTGTTGAATCGGCTTAGAAGGGGTGAGGTAGCTTACGTACCAATTCAAATCATCCAATTTAACGGTGTGCGCAAAATAGCGTTGCTGGTTGAGCGTCCACACACTGATATTGGTGTTGTCGTATAAGCGTTGCGTTTCTAACTGAACGGTGTTGCTCGGTTCGTTAAACCAGTCAGCGTTATAAAGCGCGCTACTCGATAGGAAAAAGCGTTGCTGGCGATTTTGCAACGTGATGATGTCTTGGCTAGTAATGGTCTGTTCGGTCAACAAGCTAAGGTTGATTTGCACCACCACAATGCCAGCGATATCCAGACCATCGTAGATAGGGGCTGCAAGATAATACAATGGGCTCGAACCTTTGGTTTTGTTCACCAAGGAAACACCGCCGCCTTGGTTGTGAATTTGTTCCACAATGGCTTTTCGGTCAGACAGGCTAAAGCGCTCTTCGATTAAACTCGAGACCAATACTTCGCCAGAGTTAGACAGGATTAGCCAACCTTCCGTATTGGCGGCTTTATCTAGCTGAGTCAGTTGGGTTTGCAATGGCTCGTAATAAGTCAGATTCCCTTTCACAAACGCGATGGTTTCTGGGTTATTGGTTACGAGGTAAGGTAAGTGGTAGAAGCGTTTGAGTGCACGGCGAACTTCACCAATATAGTCGAGCAGTTTTTGTTGAGCTTCGGTTTGAGTTTGTACACTCAACCACTGACGGGCAACCTCTCTGCTGGCGCTATAGCAAGACAGCATCAGCACTGCCGCAATTGCGACCACAAGCCATGTTTTGCCATTCCTTTTGCGCTGCATACCGACTCCATTCAGCTAGTGCGTTCTCACCAACAGTCATTAAAGAGTGCGCCTAACTGGTTGGATGTTAAAGACTTGTAAGCAAGAAGTGAGATCTAGCTCCTTTTCTCCTCAGTGGTTTTTGCTACCGTTAATAAAGATCGATTTCTTTCCCACCCCATAAAGCAGGCAGTAACTCATGGCTTTTGACGACATCCCTAAAATTGCACTTATCGAAGACGATGACATTGTTCGTCAGGCTACCAGCCAATGGCTGCAACTGGCGGGGTTCGATGTGACCTCATTCAGTTTAGGCGAAGAGGGCAAAGCGGCCATTCTGAGCCAAGAATTTGATGCGATTGTCAGTGACGTTCGCCTGCCAGACACCGATGGTTTGTCGATACTAGAAAGCCTGATTGCCAATCACGTCCCAACGCCAGTTATCTTGATCACCGGACATGGTGACGTCGATATGGCAGTAGGGGCGTTACAAAACGGTGCGTTCGATTTTATTGAGAAACCTTTCCAACCTGAGCGTTTATCCCAACGAGTAACCGAAGCGGTCGAGAGCTATCGCGCACAAACGTCTACTCAAGATCGCCAAGAGTACCTATCTAGCGTTAGCGGCTTAGAAGAGGTGTTGATTGGGCGAAGCCGAGTGATGCAACAGCTTAGAGAACAAGTAGCCAAGTTAGCACGCATTGATACTAACGTGATCATTTACGGCGAAACAGGTTGTGGTAAAGAGCTGGTGGCGACCAGTTTGCATAATGAAAGCCAACGCAGATCCTATCATTTTGTGCCAATCAACTGTGGCGCTATTCCTGAGAACCTGTTTGAAAGTGAGCTGTTTGGGCATGAAGCAGGGGCATTTACCGGAGCGGGTAAAAAGCGCATTGGTAAGTTGGAATACGCGGATAAAGGCACTTTATTCTTTGATGAAATCGAGAGTATGCCGCTGTCCATGCAGGTGAAAGTGTTGCGTTCATTACAGGAACATACGGTAGAGCGCGTTGGGGGCAACCAACAGATCTCAGTTGATTTGAGAGTGATCGCCGCCGCGAAAGAAGATCTCAATGATCATGACGAGTTTCGTCAGGATTTGTACTATCGTCTTAATGTGGCGCAGATCTATTTGCCACCGCTACGTGAGCGAGAAGAAGATGCGTTGATCTTGTTCGAACACTTTGCTCTGAAAAGTAATCCTGAGAGTCGTCTGCTGAGTGAAGCCGATAGAAAGGCCATTCTTGCTTACTCTTGGCCCGGTAACGTACGTGAGCTTAGGAATGTAGCGATGCGTTTTGCATTGGATGAAACCGTCTCCGTGATGGAAATTCTCTCCAGTCGACCATCCTCAACAACCGAAGAGACGCATGCGGGCGTGCCGTTGGCGATTCAGCTACATAACTTTGAACGTAAGGTGCTACATGATTCTTTAGTCAGGCATCATGGACGCATCAATGAGGTGATGCAGGAGTTGGATTTACCACGTCGAACCCTTAACCAAAAGATGCAGAAGTTTGGTTTGAATCGCTCCGACTATACTTAGTGCGATTTCTAGCTAATTCGAAATTACTGGCATAACAAACACGTTATGCGCTTTTGGCTGGAGCTGGGACAAACTTATAATTTAGGTCTTTACCTTCTCCAAACAAGGTAACGAGGTTCCTTCCAGTATGTTTAGAGCTATATAGCGCTTCGTCTGCTTCAGCAAGCGCCTCTTGAAGTGATTGCCCCTCAGATAACTGACTGATACCAAAGCTCATGGTCACTTCAGTTTTAAATGATTGCAAAGCGGTTTCAGTTTCGACCGCAAGGCGAATTTGCTCTGCGACAATTTTGGCTTGCTGTGCTTTTTCGAGCAAAACAATCATGAACTCGTCACCACCAAATCGCACAATGCAGGCGGACTCAGGAAGATGCTTTTTAAAAATAGTGGAGATCGTTGCCATGACGGAGTCGCCAACCGTGTGACCATAGTGATCATTAATCGCTTTGAACTTGTCGACATCAGTCATAATAATGCTGATTGCTTGGCTTTTTTTATGTGCTTTACTAACCAAGTTTGGAACGATTTCTTCCATGGCTCGACGATTATATAGCCCTGTGAGTGCATCTAAATGAGAGAGAGCATTAATGGATTGCACCAAGCGTCCGTTAATTAACCACAGCATACTAAAGCTCAAAGCAACGATCAGGCAGATGCTAAATAAGAACGTCAGCTGATGGATAAGGCCTGCGACCATAAAGCTTGGTAACTCACCTGAAAAAGTACTCCAAAGCGCCCTAAATCCCATAAAAAAACTAAATCCAAAGAAAGAGTAAGCCATTGCTTTAACAGGGAGCTTTAAGTCCTTTTGGGTACCTTTAAGCATGGCGACACCACTAAAGAAGGTGACGATACAAATATACATGCTCAGATAAATAATGCGGCTTTTGATAGAAGGGTCATGGAAGGTGAAATAGTAAAATGAACCACTGAAAACAGGTGTTAACAAGGTAAGACAGTGAGCCAATTTTAAAGGGTATTGACGAAAAATGCTTACGCTATATAGCGTAAGCAAGAAGCCGACTAATATGAGAGTGTTGGCTATGATGATGGTCAGCCAGTCTGGCGCAGAGCCTCTAAAGCCAAGTAAAAAAGGGCCTAAACCAATAAACAGTAGTGATATCGAGAAGGTTTTTAAGCCTTTGACTCTACCCTGAGTGTATTGATAACAAAGCAGACTAATAGAGTAAATGCAAGAGAACAGAATAACGATAAAGTTCAGTGTTCTGATGTCTAGATACTGATTATCCATAGGCGACCCATATCAATCTTTCATTCAGGCAACTCCTTTGCCTGATATCAATAAGCGAGCTACATAGTAACGCACTTATTGAGCGATGTCTTATGTTAAACGGCTATTCATTCACCAGCTCGAATTGTTCGGTTTGGTTGGTTTTCGTCGTAAACAGCAGACCAACAATCATCATAAATACGCTAGGCACAATCCAGCTAGCAAAGTCATTGTACAGAGGCATGTAATTACCCATCCACTCATCAGTGGAACTTGGCATGTAACCTAGGATGTGCAGCGCATCAACACAACCAAACATTAGAGCAGTGAACGCGGTTGCGACGACCATGATTTGCGACATCTTGTTGCGCACTGGTGCCATGATCATCAACGCAATCGCGACTGGGTGAAGCGCCACAACCGCTGGCAATGTGATAGCCAATAGTTGCTCTAGACCTACGTTGGCGATCAAACCAGCCAATACCATGGTCGTGATAACGCAGCCTTTGTAGTTCACTTTGCTGAAAGTGTTGTCGTAGAACTCACTGCCTGCGGTGGTTACGCCGATAGCAGTAGTCAAACACGCCAATACCATCACGGCACCTAGTAGTAGTGAACCAAACGCGCCGAAGTGGCTGAAGGTGAATGCCGTTAAAATGTCGCCACCATTGCTGAACTCAGAACCCAAGTATGAGCTTGTCGAGCCAATGTAAGCCAATGAGATGTAAACAAACGCCATGGCAACCGCGTACATCAAAGCTGCGATTAGCGTGTATTTTGCGGTGGCTTTCGGGCAATCCACACCCATGCTGCGAATCGCGCGGAAGATAATCCAACCAAAACCGATAGAACCTAATGCATCCATGGTCATGTAACCTTGGGTTAAGCCTTCAGCAAATGCACCAGATAGGTATGGTCCCGTTGCGGCAGTTAGCTCACCTGCAGGAGAAACCAAAGCCGTCACAGACATGATGATCAAGATTGCCATCAAGGCAGGCGTTAAGATCTTGCCTAGGTTGTCGACCAATTTACCCGGATATAGGGCAAATAGAATGGTGATAGCACAGAAGGCAATAGTGAAAGGCACCAAAGCTGCATCACCAAACATTGGCGCAAAGCTAAATTGGTAAGCCACGGTAATTGCACGTGGGATCACGAACGCAGGGCCAATCACGATAAACACCATCACCCAAAAACTGGTCGCCAAAGGTTTAGGTAGGGCAGCGGTTAATTTGTCTGAACCGTTTACGATAGCCACCATCACCAGTGCCATTGCAGGCAGGCCTACGCCCGTTAAGAGGAAGCCAGACATCCCGCTCAGAAAGTTTTCACCTGCTTGGTAACCCAAAAATGGAGGGAAGATCAGGTTACCCGCGCCTAAATACATGGCGAAAGTCATGAAGCCCAAAGCGGCGATATTGCGTGCGCTTAACATTGTTATTCCTCTTATGTTTCGCTTGGAAGAAACTGAAAGGAATGGGAGGAGTATGTGGTGTTCCCGTCAGCTTCTTCTCAAGCTGACAGAAAGTTTAGATATAGCCTGTCAGCTCTGAATCAGTTTCAGAGAGAGCAGGAGGATCGCAGCAGCAACGCCAGATGGGCGTTTTAAAGCGAATTGTAATTGCGCAGTTGCTGACATGGGTGATCCTTAATGACGAAAAAATACCAAGGAATACGTTTGCCTTGGCGTGTTGTTACCCTAACGAACATCGGGCTATTGGCACAACCCCGAAGTAGAAAATAAGTTGATACGGTCAATGTTTGTTTCTTAACTGGTGGATCGAACTGGTTTTTAAATTCAAAATTAGAATAAATGACTTTTCATTTCTTTAACATGGCTTGTTTTGCTGTATTTTTGTGCTATTTGTAGTCGTTTAGGCTATAAACCTCCGCTGATAAAGTGAGCAGCTTAGAATGATGCGCTTTTTCTTCTTATTGTTAAGACGCTCATTAGTTGCAGTTCAATCCAAAATTGCATCGGCAAAATATTGCTTATTAGTGAATCGTGCATTTGTTTTGTCTTGATCACATTTTTTTAACCTTTTGCGATCTAGGCGTGCAACCTTCTTCTCTTCAATGAGCAAGATCTTGCTCATTACTTTGCTATCAAATCAGCATAATTTTGCTCATTTTTGATGTCTTTCAGCACTTAGTTCAATAAATACAAAGGGTTAAAAGTTGGCATTTCAATTGCTCCAGGGAATGTGTTGTTAATAAAGATTTAACATGATGTAAATCCCCAATCGTGAAACGACTACACGGAGAGTAATAATGAAAATGAATAAGCTGGTAAAAGCTTTGGCTGTCGCTGTGACTTCTTTTGGTATTGCTGCTAACGCTGCGGCAGAAGATCGTAGCTACATTCTTGCAACGGCATCGACAGGTGGTACTTACTACCCTGTGGGCGTAGCGTTGGCGACGTTAAGCAAAGTGAAATTGGCACCAAAGCACCACTTCTCCCTTTCTGCAATCAGCTCTGCGGGCTCTGGTGAAAACGTCAAACTGCTGAACGAAAACGAAGCACAGTTCGCGATTCTGCAAGGTCTTTACGGTGCATGGGCTTGGTCTGGCGAAGGTCCTTATGAGAAGAGCGGTCGCCAAGAACAACTGCGCTCAGTCTCTATGCTTTGGCAAAACGTTGAGCACTTTATTGTTCGCTCGGATCTCGCAAAAACGGGCACAGTGACTGATCTGAACAACCTAGATGGCAAGAAGTTCTCTATCGGTAAGAAGAACTCAGGTACTGAGAACTCTGGTCGCCAAATCATGAAAGGTCTGAAGGTCGACCCTGATAAATTCAATCTTGCTTACATGGGTTACGGCGGCAGTGCGAGCGCACTTCAAAACGGCACCATTGACGGCATGAACACGCCTGCGGGTGTACCTGTTGGTGCGGTCACTCAAGCTTTTGCTGCGTTGGGTAAAGACATTTCGATTCTTTCGTTTACTGACGAACAAATCAAAGAGGCGAACGGCAATTACAACCTATGGACGAAGTACGAGATCCCAGCGAACACGTACCCGGGTCTAGATAAGCCGATCACCACCATTGCACAGCCTAACTTCTTGGCAGTTCGTGAAGATATCTCGGAAGAAGACGTTTACCAGCTAACCAAAGCGATCTACGAGAACCTGCCTTTCCTACAAGGCATCCACAAAGCAACAAAAGCAATGGCGATTGAGAAAGCGATCGCTGGCTTGCCAGTGCCTCTTCACCCAGGTGCGGTGCGTTACTACAAAGAAATGGGCATCGAAATCCCATCAGACCTAATGGCGAAATAACGCCAACTTCGCCCCGAGTATCGGCTCGGGGCATTTTATCCCTACCGATTTCTAAGATGGAAAAAGCCACCAGAGCTTGGAGTATGAGATGAGCGACTCAATAGAAAAGGAATTGCAGAAGTTTGAGCTGCCCACGCGCACTGATTTTCCGTGGGTAACCACCACAATCACAGTGTTTGGCGTGGTGTTGTCTGCTTTGCACATTTGGTTTAATACCTTATCGACGTTACCAGAGTTATGGATTTCCGCGACCCACTTTGCTGGCTTTGCGGTGATTTGTGCGCTTTGGTATCCGGCTCATATCTCTCTCAAGCAGAGTAAGCTTGCACTCGGCATCGATGTGTTAATTGCTATGGGCGCGGTCGCGTGTTTGCTCTACATTCCCTATGCCGAAGATGCGCTGTACGAACGTGGCGTGAAGTTCGTGACCAGCGATTGGGTCTTCGCCATCATGGCAATCCTGATTGTGATTGAGCTGATCCGACGCACCATGGGCTGGTTTATTCCTGTGCTGATTGTGGTGTGTCTGAGTTACGTTGTGCTTTGGGGTGAGTGGGCGACAGGTATTTTCCATTTCCCGGGTTTGAGCATGGAAACCTTGCTCTACCGTAGCTTCTATTCTTCTGAGGGCATGTTTGGTTCTATCTCGCGCATCAGTTGGACTTTCGTATTCATGTTCATTCTGTTTGGTGCGTTTCTTGTGCGCTCTGGTGTCGGTGATTACATCATCAATGTGGCACGTGCTGCGGCTGGTAAAATCATCGGTGGTCCCGGTTTTATAGCAGTGATTGGCTCGGGATTGATGGGCTCAGTATCTGGCTCAAGTGTGGCAAATACGGTTTCCACCGGTGTTATCAGTATTCCTTTGATGCAAAAAGCAGGTTTCCCTTCACGCTTTGCGGCGGGGGTTGAAGCTGCGGCGTCGACAGGTGGTCAGTTGATGCCACCAGTGATGGGCGCGGGTGCTTTCATCATGGCGTCTTACACGCAAATTCCTTATGTTGATATTATTGCCGTTTCTTTCATTCCTGCTCTTATCTATTTCTTGTCTGTGGCGTTCTTTGTGCGTATCGAAGCCAAACGCAGCGGCGTGCAAAAAATCACGACCAGCGATGAGTCTCTACTGAAAGTGTTGATCAGCGGTTGGCACAATCTTATCCCGCTGGCGGTGTTGGTTACTTTGTTGGTTCAAGGCTTTACGCCAACTTACGCTGCGGGCTTGTCGATCATTTCTGTGGTGGTGGCTTCTTGGTTCTCGAAAGATCATAAGATGGGACCAAAAGCGATCATCGAAGCGCTATCACAAGGTGCGAAAAATATGGCGACAACCGCCGTATTGCTGGTGGGTATTGGTTTGGTGATCAACGTGATCAGCACCACGGGCATCGGCAACACGTTCTCATTGATGATCGACGGTTGGGCGAATGGCGACTTGTTCATCATGATCGTTCTGATTGCGCTTGCTTCTCTTGTTTTGGGGATGGGTTTACCCGTGACAGCGGCGTATATTGTATTGGGCACACTGTCTGCCCCTGCGCTTTACAAGTTGATTGCGGAAAACCAACTGCTTGAATTGATGGTGTCAGGTCAATTGCCTGAACAAGCAAAAGCGATCTTCATGTTGGCGGCGCCAGAAAAGCTGGAACTGCTTAATGCACCAATGGCGTTGGAAACCGCGAAAGAAATGGTGGCGCTAGTGCCTGCGGACTTTATGGAAACCCTACTAGAGCAAAGTTTGGGTATGGAAGCGGTAGGTTTGGCATTGCTGGCTGCTCACCTCATCATCTTCTGGTTATCGCAAGACAGTAACGTTACACCCCCAGTGTGTTTGACCGCCTTTGCTGCGGCAACCATCGCAAAAACACCGCCAATGCGCACCGGTTTGATGGCGTGGAAAATCGCCAAAGGTTTGTATCTTGTCCCGCTGTTGATTGCTTACACAGGCTTAGTCAGTTGGGATGTGACGTCGGTAATTACCGTGGGCTTCTTTGCCATCATCGGTACCTATGCATTGATTGGTGCGATTGAAGGCTACTTGGAAGGTCCTCTAAACATTCTGACGCGTCTCTTGTTGGTAGTGGTAGGTACTTTGCTGGTTTGGCACGACATCCCAATGTTGGTTCGTGTGGCAAGCTGCGCGGTATTTGTCGCGGTGTTCATTTACAGTGGTCGCAAGTTCAAATTGCAACAATCTCAACTATCGGTTTTATAAGAGGTCGTATGAAATCAGTCTATGACTACATCATTGTTGGTGGCGGTATCGTTGGTGTGTCGACAGCATGGCAACTACAGCAACGTCATCCAGACAAATCCATTTTATTGGTTGAGAAAGAGTCCGGTTTTGCCCAGCATCAAACCGGACACAATAGCGGCGTGATTCATGCCGGGGTGTACTACGCGCCGGGCAGCTTAAAGGCGGACTTTTGTAAGCGCGGGGTAGAGCGAACCATTTCTTTCTGCGCCGAGCACGATATTCCGGTGGAGAACTGTGGCAAGTTACTGGTTGCGACCAATGAGCAAGAAGTCGAGCGCATGAATGCCCTCTATGAGCGCTGCCATGTCAACGGCATCGACGTAAAGCTACTCGATGAAGTCCAACTTAAACTGGCTGAACCAAACATCACGGGATTGGGCGCGATTTATGTCAAAACCACCAGTATTGTGGACTATCGTTTGGTCACTGAGCAGATGGCGGAAGAGTTCAAAAAGCTTGGCGGTCAAATCAGTCTGCGAACCAAAGTGGTGGCTGCCGAAGAGAAGGATGAAGAAGTTCAACTGACCTGCATTTCAGACGGGCAAACCATGCAACTTAATACCAAGTTCTTGGTTACTTGCAGCGGCTTGATGGCGGATCGCATGACTAAGATGATGGGTATTCCAACTGACTTTCAGATCATCCCTTATCGTGGTGAATACTACCGCTTAGATAGCAAACACGACCGAGTGGTGAATCATCTTATTTATCCAATTCCCGACCCTGATTTGCCATTCTTGGGCGTCCACCTGACTCGCATGATTGATGGCAGTGTGACCGTAGGTCCAAATGCGGTGCAAGGCTGGAAGCGAGAAGGGTACGACAAGGTTAACTTCAGCTTGCAAGATACCATGCAAATGCTGAGCTTCTCCGGTTTCTGGAAGGTAACACAAAAGCATCTAAAAACCGGATTGGATGAGTTCAAGAACTCGTGGTGGAAGCCGGGCTATCTCAAACTGGTCAATAAGTACTGCCCAAGCATCAAGGTCGAAGACCTCAAACCATATCCTGCGGGTATTCGCGCGCAAGCGGTGTTATCCGACGGAACCTTGGTTCATGACTTTTTGTTTGCAGAGAGCGCAAGAAGCCTGCACGTTTGCAACGCCCCCTCTCCAGCAGCGACATCTGCAATGCCGATTGGGGAGTACATTTGCGATAAGGTGAATGAGAAGATAGAGGCGAAAACCGAGACGGTTTAACAGTAGAAAGCCAAACCAAAAGTACACCAGAGATGACTCTATTTGTTGAGTAATTAGTGTCGGGT
The DNA here is from genome assembly GCF_033338535.1 of Vibrio sp. Vb2131. Classification (NCBI taxonomy): domain Bacteria; kingdom Pseudomonadati; phylum Pseudomonadota; class Gammaproteobacteria; order Vibrionales; family Vibrionaceae; genus Vibrio; species Vibrio sp. Vb2131. Next base: position 239,487 of record NZ_JAWOSW010000005.1, on the reverse strand, counting down.
GTGCCGGAAGTTTGGCTTTTACTTTGGTGATTGGATAATTTCCTTCTTATGATATTTGGATTTATTAGGAGAGGGATGGATGAAACTAGGTTTAGCCAACTACAACGTAGGTGTTGTTAAGCATGATCCTGCATGTCGACAGGATTTTGCACGCAGCCGATCTGAACTGGCGTTAGTGACGGAGATGATGTCAACTCAAATCGAGCATATTGGCAGTACTGCCATTTTGGATATGCCTGCCAAACCTATTATCGATATGGTACTAGGTATTGCGCACTTTCCTCATGTTTCTCTAAAACTTTCTTTGATGGAACAAGCTGAAATTACCATCGAAAAATATACGGATGCTAAGGCAAACTTCGTACGTAAAGTCATAGATGAGTTGAAGACAAAATGAAGAAACGGCTTGGATTCATTTTACTTTGTAGTGCATTTCATTCTTTTGCGTATCAACTGCATGAGCGCGACGAGAGCTATGTATTAATTGGTCATGAGCTCAGTGCTGGCTATATCGTTTATGTACCAGGCTCTATGGAAGCAGAAATTACCAATGTGTTTAAATTTGATTGTGAAGGCAGTCGTGTTGAAGCTGTGAAAATTGGTAGCGAGATTAATAACGCTGCGACATATGGCGAGCATCTCCAATACTATTTCTTTCTCGTGAGAGATCATCAGTTTCACGTTCCTCTAAGAATTATTGAATCTTTTAAAACGGTTGATAAAAAGTCAAAAGAGGTTCTATCAGAACATTTACCTTTCACAAAAAATGATGACCTTGGGTTAGCTTGTGATTTAGTTAGGCCTCAGGTTGAAAGCTATTACTTTTCCCAAGCTTTTGAAGCGATACCTAAACATACCAACAATAAAGGCGACTGAATCAGTCGACTTTATTGTGTCGGCTGTAGAGTCGTAGTGTCTATTGCTATTTAGGGCAGAGTTCGCCTTTCTTTGCGTGTCTTTCGATCATGTAATCGCCTCGGGCACTGTGCAATACAATTGCATTCCAGACTTGACCATCTTGCAACTCGAACTCAAACGCATAATGGGTGCCGCCGACCATTTTCGTTCTCACCTCATGAATTGCTTTCAATTTATCATCGGCATTCATTTGATAAAGCACCATGTTGAGTGAGCGTCTGGCGTCAGGAGTTGCTTCAGCAAGTTGCCAATGGCCCTGCTCGTCTGTTGCGGAGCAAATAGACCGCATTTTACTTTTCATGGCGGATGACATCTGCTTGTCTACGGCCAATGCATTTGGTGAAAACAGTGGAACCGTCAAAGGAATCAAAGTTACCAGAAACCGCTTTAAGGTCATAAAAACACTCCGTTGTTTTACTCTTGCTTGAGTATAGACCTCAATGGCTTCAGATGTGGTGCAGTCGACTCTGGGCCTACAATATCGCAGTTCGTATCAACGAACTGATGATAAACAAGGCGACCACGCTTGCCAGCCAAATGCCAATGAACCACAAAATGGGCTTTAGTTTCATCAGTGATATCCTTCTCCACGTTTCATCTTGCCGCGGAACACCCAGTACGAATAAGCCGTGTAGGCTATGATCAGAGGAAGTAATACCACCGCACCGGCAAGTAAAAATGCCAAACTTTTGTCTGGCGCGGCGACGTCTTGATAAGTGAGTGCGAATGGGACCAAGTAAGGGAATGTACTGACACCGAAACCCATCGCGGACACAAGAAACAGGCCGATCGCAAGAACGTAGGCTCGGACGGCTTTGTGGTCGAGTAAGGCTTTGAATAACTGCCAAATAAGTGCCGCTGCAATAATTGGTAAAATGAAAAACAGTAGCGAGTTTGGTAATGAGAACCAACGTTCAAATACGATATTTTGGCTCAATGGCAGCCACAAACTGGCGATGAATATACAGGCTACCATCGCTAGCCCCCATCGTCGCGCGACCACGTAATAGCGCCCCATCAGCTCTTCTGGAAGCTTGATTAATAACCAGCATGAACCGAGCAGAATATAAGCACAAACAAGCGCCAAGCTACAAAATACGCTAAATGGTGAAAGCCAATCAAACCATCCACCTGCGTATGCTCGTTCACTAACCTCTATACCTTGGAGCAGGGTTCCGAGCATAATGCCTTGCATCAATGCTGCGGTGAGTGAACCAATGAAAAAAGCGCTATCCCATAAAAACTTTCCGCGTTGTGTTCGGAAGCGATACTCAAAAGAAACCCCGCGCAGAATTAATCCGAGCAGCATTAAAATCAGAGGAGCATAGAGTGCTGGCATAATGACCGCGTAGGCGAGGGGGAACACGGCAAAAAGCCCACCACCGCCAAGAACTAGCCAAGTTTCATTCCCATCCCAAACAGGAGCGATGCTGTTCATCATCATGTCGCGCTCTTCATCGTCATTAGCGCTGAGGAATAGGATACCAATACCGAGATCAAAGCCATCTAACACGACATAAATCAGAACGGCGAGCCCAATCAAAGCGTACCAAATTAATGCGTAATCCATGAGTTAGCTCCTAGGTTAGATGGTTAGAATGTGTGATGGCATCAGTTTTCGTGCCATCAGGAAGTCGGCTATCTAGACCTTCTTCATATCGAGTTGGAGACTTGCGCATCAAACGTAGGAGATAGAAGAAGCCAGCTCCAAAAACCACAAAGTAAACCACGATGAACGCCGTCAGGGAGACGCTCACCGCGGCGGCATCAATAGGCGATGCCGAATTGGCTGTGGTTAAAAGACCGTATACGGTGTAAGGCTGTCGACCTACTTCGGTAGTTATCCAGCCTGCTAAAACTGCAATGAACCCCGCTGGGGCAAACAGCACACAAATACGTTGAAGTGCCCTCGAATCAAAAAGTTTGCGACGTGTTCTTAGCCAAAGGCTCCACAAACCAATAACAAGCATGCCAAAACCAAGCGCGACCATGACTCGGAAAGACCAGAAAACGATAGAGACAGGAGGGTGTTCCTCCTCTGGAAAAGCATCTAATCCCTTCACTTCACCGTTGAGGTCATGAGTTAAAATCAAACTACCGAGTTTGGGGATTTCCAGTGCGTATTCCATGCGTTTTTCTTCATCGTTAGGGATACCGAAGAGGATCAATGGCGCGCCTTGGTGAGACTCATAGTGCCCTTCCATCGCGGCGACTTTGGCGGGTTGATGTTCAAGGGTGTTTAAACCATGCATGTCTCCAGCAACGATTTGAATTGGTGTCACGATGGCAGCCATCCACATTGCCATCGAGAACATAATTCTGGCTAGAGGGTTATGGTTTGCTTTTAGTAAGTGATAAGCGGCAACGCCGGCTACAACAAAGGCAGTAGTAAGGTAAGCGGCGAGCAACATATGAACGAGCCGGTAAGGGAAGGAAGGGTTGAAGACAATCGCCCACCAGTCTTCTGGGATAAACTGTCCGGCTTCGTTGATACTGTAGCCCGCTGGTGTTTGCATCCAACTATTAACCGAAAGTATCCAAAACGCAGACAAAAACGTCCCGAATGCAACAATACAAGTCGCGGCGAAGTGAAGCTTCTTACCCACCTTATCCATACCGAAAAGCATCACGCCTAAAAACCCCGCTTCGAGGAAAAACGCAGTAAAAACTTCATAACCCATTAGCGGGCCCAGGATTGGGCCTGTTTTGTCGGCAAACACGCTCCAGTTAGTACCGAATTGATAGCTCAACACGATGCCACTCACCACACCCATACCAAAACTGATGGCAAAGATTTTGAGCCAGTACTTATAGATTTGCATGTACTGTTTGTTGCCCGTTTTTAAGTACAAGCCCTCTAATACAGCGAGATAACTTGCCAAACCAATCGTAAACGCTGGAAAAATAATGTGGAAAGAGACAGTAAAGGCAAATTGGAATCTAGCTAGGTCAATGGCGAGTGTGTCCATGAGCGGTCCCTTTTTCGTTGGATAAACTGTTCGCCGGATTTAAAGAGGAGACAGAAGAGTGGCGAACAAGGTGAAATACGAAGAAGGAAGACGAAGAGATTAAAAAACGATCGCTTTTTACACATGTGCGTACCATCTTTTAGATAAAGGAGGAGCGTTATGAGCCTTAAACATTACTTTGAGAAAGCGACACCTAAGTTTGGTCCAGGTGGGAAGTATCACAAGTTCTACCCACTTTTCGAAGCTGTCGAAACCATTTTTTACACGCCTGGTAAGGTAAACCAGGGCATGACTCACGTTCGAGATAGCATCGATTTAAAACGTATTATGATCATGGTGTGGTTGGCGGTCTTCCCTGCCATGTTCTGGGGTATGTACAACATAGGCCAGCAAGCGAGTGATGCCTTGTTGTATGGAATGGATCAAGCCTCAGCTCAGCAAGCGCTTGTTTCTTCATGGCAACTGAGTTGGGTATGGGGCTCGTTAGATGCGGTTTCACAAGCGGGGTGGGGAAGTAAAATGTGGCTTGGTGCTACTTACTTTCTCCCGGTTTATGCGACGGTGTTTATCGTTGGTGGTTTCTGGGAAGTTCTGTTTGCTATTGTGCGAAAGCATGAGGTAAATGAAGGCTTTTTTGTCAGCTCTATACTCTTTGCGCTGATCCTTCCTCCGACAATTCCACTATGGCAAGCGGCTTTAGGTATCACTTTCGGTATTGTTGTGGCGAAGGAGATTTTCGGTGGTACTGGACGAAACTTCCTAAATCCAGCTTTAGCAGGGCGCGCGTTCTTATACTTTGCCTATCCTGCCAACATGTCCGGTGGTGCCGTGTGGGTCGCGGCTGATGGTTACTCTGGCGCTACTCCACTTAGCCAATGGTATGAAGGAGGGCAAAGTGCTTTGATAAATAATATGACGGGAGAGCCAATTTCATGGGGAGATGCTTTTGTTGGTAATTTACCAGGCTCGATGGGTGAAGTCTCCACGTTGTTGATCGCACTAACAGGCTTGGTTCTCATCTTTATGAAGATTGCATCGTGGAGAATTGTTGCGGGCGTGTTGGTCGGTTTAATCGGAGCTTCATTACTATTGAATGCGATCGGTTCAGACTCTAACCCCATGTTCTCCATGCCGTTCTACTGGCACTTCGTGATTGGTGGGGTTGCGTTTGGTACCTTCTTTATGGCGACAGACCCTGTCTCGGCAGCTTTTACCAATAACGGGAAATGGGCATACGGACTATTAATCGGCGTGATGACGATTTTTATCCGAGTGCTGAACCCGGCTTATCCAGAAGGCATCATGTTAGCGATTCTATTTGCTAACTTATTCGCGCCACTTTTCGATTACCTAGTCAAAGAAAGTAATATCAAACGCAGAATGAAAAGGGCGAGACCTTCTTAAAATGAGGGTGACCTCACTGAAAATTGATTGAAAACTGCACTATATTGAAAAGGTCAGAGACATGGGGTTTCTGACTTTTTATTTTTATCAGGAGGACGAAGACGATGAGAATAAAGGATATTCTCGATAGCCGTTTGGTGCTGTCGTTCTGGTATAACCTAGACTACTGCTTGTCTCTTCTTAGTAAAATCTCTTCTCGTTGATTTCCTCAATGCAATCGCATTGAAAAGCATTCTATCTATTTGTTTTTTAGTCTTACGTGAAACTGCGTAGGGCAATGCGTATAAGGAAATTAACAATGAAACGTATTCCAGAACCTTTCCGTATCAAAATGGTTGAGCCAATCAAAATGACGACTTTGGCAGACCGTGAAGTCGCGTTAAAAGAAGCGGGCTATAATCCATTTCTTCTTCGTAGTGATGATGTTTATATCGATTTGCTGACTGACTCAGGCACTGGTGCCATGAGTGATAATCAGTGGGCTGGTATCATGATGGGGGATGAATCCTATGCGGGGAGTCGAAATTACTACAACCTGTGTGATGCAGTGGAGCACTTCTTCGGTTATAAGCTCACCGTGCCTGCACACCAAGGGCGTGGTGCCGAGCAAATTTTGTTCCCAGCTTTGATTGAGCGTATGCGTCAGGTGCGTGGTGGCGAAACGCCAGTATTTATCTCGAACTACCATTTTGATACCACAGCGGGTCACATTGAACTCAATGGCGGTAAAGCGATTAACGTGGTAACGGAAGAAGCATTCGACACCACTACGCCTTATGATTGGAAGGGCAATTTTGATATCGATAAGCTGGTGGCAACAATTGAAGCGCACGGTTCGCATAACATTTGTGCAATTATCACCACGATTACTTGTAATAGCTCCGGTGGTCAGCCTGTGTCGATGGAAAACATGCGCAGTGTGTACGAGATTGCAACCAAGTACGATATTCCAGTGGTGATTGACTCGGCTCGTTACTGTGAGAACGCCTACTTTATCAAGCAGCGTGAAGCGGGTTACGAGAATAAATCGATTCTGGAAATCATCCGTGAGATGTACCAGTACGGTGATATGCTCACCATGTCAGCTAAGAAAGACCCGATGGTAAACATTGGTGGCATGTGTTGTATTCGTGATCATAAGGAGTTGTTCCAGGCGGTGCAGACGCGCTGCGTACCCATGGAAGGATTTGTAACATACGGCGGCATGGCTGGGCGTGATATGGAAGCGCTCGCTCGCGGTTTGTATGAAGCCGCGGATGAGGATTTTCTTCACTATAGAATTAGCCAAGTTCAATACTTAGGTGAGCGCTTACGTGAAGGCGGTATTCCGATTCAATACCCAACGGGTGGTCATGCGGTGTTTGTGGATGCCGCTAAGATTTTGCCACATATTCCAGAGGATCAGTTTCCTGCGCAGGTATTGTGTAATGCTTTGTACTTGGAAGCGGGTATTCGAGCAGTAGAGATAGGATCGTTGCTGCTTGGTCGAGATCCGGAAACGGGTAAACAAAAAGTGTCAGAGCTTGAGTTGATGCGTTTGACCATTCCACGTCGTGTCTACACAAACGATCATATGGATTACATTGCGGATGCGATTATCGAACTGAAAAATCGTGCACATGAGTTAAAAGGGCTCACTTTCGAGTACGAGCCACCAGTGCTGCGCCACTTTACTGCTCGATTTAAAGAGATCGATTAACTCAAGTTTAAATCTAGATAAGCAAAAGGCCGCGAGTTTCGCGGCCTTTTTCGATTCGTTTATTTCTTAGCGTTACAGTTAGGCTAACTCTAACGTGATGCGAACGAACTGGTCGTCTTGATACTGCACTTCATAATTGAAGGTACCACTGGCGTAAATGCTGCCAAGGAAAAGTGAGCGTTGACTCATTGGTCCGCGGAACAGCATCGAAATAGGAGCGATTAGGGCGTTATTGCCATCAAAGTGCTGATTTAAGTTCTCAGAAAGCACACACAGCAAACAGCCGTGTTGGTCGTGAGATAAGTCGACGTCTTCCGGTCGAGATAATAACACGGTAGTCCCCAGTTTCTTCTCAATCTCGTTGATCAGCAGCAAGTAGCTATCTAGATCGGGTTGAGGGTTGCTGGGTTTGTCTGCACCGACGCAGCGCTCGAGTAATGCTTCCAGGTTTCCGTTCTCACCTTTTGCCTGCTGAGTCAAAGACTTTAACGGCTTTTTAATCAGCTTATAGCGATTACTCTTCAGTTTTGGTTTCAGCCATTTCTGAAGTAAGTCATTACGTTCTTTAAGGGATAGGCCATGCGAGGACGCGTGAATTTTAAAGTGCAGGTGTAATAAAGCGTGAACCGCAAGCTCACTCAGAAGTTGATTAGCATCTGTAGACTGTCTTGCCTGCTTAGAACTTTGCATTACACTCGAACAAAATTAGGGAAGAAGGATAATGGTGCCGAGAGAGGGACTCGAACCCTCACACCAAAGGCACTAGCACCTCATGCTAGCGTGTCTACCAATTTCACCATCTCGGCATCATGATGCTCTGAATACTCAGAGGCCTCGAAAGAAGCAACGCGAATTATAACCAAAATCCACCTGTTGGCGAGAGCAAAATGACGAATTTTGGCTCTTTCGAGTTTGATTGCATATTTATTGGTCACTTTTATGTTTTTTACCATCAACGCCTATCCTCATTTCCTTACTTTTACTAATGGTATGACGATAAAAGAGTGCTTTTGCCTAAATTTTGAACGCTTGAACGTTTGCGTAAATAAATGTGATGAATATCTCTTTTTGTTGGCTATACTTGCGTCCCGTTTAAGCGGGAATTAGGGTTTAGTTGTTCAGGACCCTTACCCATACAAGCCGTCACATGGAGCAGGCCAAGCAACATGCTCGCCAGCAGTGAATGACCCCACGGACCGGACCAGCTACGTTCAATTGCTTGTATAAGGTAAAAATAAGATGTCGAACTATTCGTTCTGTCTACATTCTGGATCTAAAAGTGAGTTATCACTCGCTGCGTTGTCCCTTTCTTCTGCCAATTCCTTTGGCTCTTTTTTCTTTTTCAACGTTTAGTAGGTCCAGCTCATGAGTGTTCTATTTAGTCTATTTGGTATTGTTGCACTGCTAGGTTGTGCTTTCCTACTTTCTGAGGGTCGTTCTTCCATTAATTGGAAAACTGTATCTCGCGCCTTGATGCTACAAATGGGGTTTGCTGCTTTGGTGCTCTATTTCCCGTTGGGTCAAGCGGCGCTGGCGAGTTTAAGTAATGGTGTCGCGGGGCTACTCAGCTTTGCTGATGAAGGGATTAAATTCCTCTTTGGTGACCTCGCTTCTTCTGGCTTTATCTTCGCTATCCGTGTCCTTCCTATCATCATCTTCTTCAGTGCTCTTATCTCCGCCCTTTACTATTTGGGCATTATGCAAAAAGTGATTCAATTTATTGGCGGCGCTATCCAGAAGTTCTTGGGTACGAGTAAAGCAGAGTCTTTGGTTGCAACAGGGAACATTTTCTTATCTCAAGGCGAGTCACCACTTCTTATTCGTCCATTTCTTTCTAACATGACTCGCTCTGAACTGTTTGCCGTGATGGCTGGTGGTATGGCTTCAGTGGCGGGCAGTGTGCTTGGTGGTTATGCTGGTTTGGGTGTCGACCTCAAATACTTGATCGCGGCAAGCTTTATGGCAGCACCAGGTAGTTTGATGATGGCAAAAATCATCGTTCCTGAGCGTCAAACGCCAAGCGATTACAACAATATTGAGCTAGATAAATCAGAAGAAAGTAACGTTATTGATGCGCTAGCAAGCGGTGCCATGGGCGGTATGAAAGTTGCCGTTGCTGTTGGTACCATGCTTATCGCTTTCGTGAGTGTTATCGCGATGGTGAACACGGGGCTAGAAAACTTGGGCGAGATACTTGGTTTCTCTGGCGTAACGCTACAAGCGATTTTTGGTTATTTGTTTGCACCTCTAGCGTGGTTGATTGGTGTGCCAAGCCACGAAATTCTAGCTGCGGGTTCATACATTGGTCAGAAAGTGGTGATGAATGAGTTTGTTGCGTTTATCGATTTTGTGCAGCACAAAGCGACACTGTCTGAGCATACTCAAATTATTATCACTTTTGCGTTGTGTGGTTTTGCGAACATTGGCTCAATTGCGATTCAGTTGGGTTCTATCGGCGTGATGGCACCTGAGCGCCGCAAAGATGTTGCAAGTCTAGGCCTAAAAGCGGTTGCTGCTGGTACACTCGCTAACCTGATGAGTGCGTGCTTAGCGGGCATTTTTATCTCTCTCTAATTTAGATTGAAGATACACACTAAAAACCCGCCTAAATGGCGGGTTTTGTTATTTCTAAGGCTTGGGCATTAAGCCGTAAGGTATCGATTTAAAAGCCTCTGGGTGCTCTTGATAAGTTGGCGCTTTATGTACCCCTTTCCAATCGAGCAGCATGATGGCTAGTACGTTACGGTGTTCGCCGTACTTGAGATCAAAGTTACCGTCGACCGACGGAATCATCCCTTTTTCTGCGTTGATTGCGTGACGAATGGCTTGGCGGGTTTTCTTTACGACCGGATCATGGTCCAAGCCTGCTAACAAAAACGAAATGCCGACTTCCGCAATCACGTCTTCTTTGGCGCGCAGTAGGATAGTGTCTATATTGTTGCGAAAGTAATCATAAATCCATTGGTGTTTCTTCTCGCTTACTCGCTCCTGATAATACTGTGAATCGGCAAAGATGATGTGCGTCATACCATAGAGTTTGTTCCAATACTGCTGAGCTGAAAGCATCTTATCTTTATCGTCGGGGTAGGTGTCACGGAAGGTTTGAGTGAATTCCTCGACCACATCTTGCTCTCCTAACTGACGAAGCCAGTAGACTTGGTTTGCAAGCTGAGCTGCCCATGCTTCTATCATCTCTTTGTCCGTAACGTAACGCGAGAAATCGTAGCGCCTAATAATTTTTCTCAGCGTTTTGTCTTGTTTATGCTTTAGGCCGTATTCGTTTGCTCTTGCCATTGCGCCAAGCAAATCCACACCAAGATAAAGGTACTCAGGATGGTGTTTAGTCACGGTATAGCGTCGCTGCCCTCGTTCGGTTTCTTTCTCTTGATACGTGGTCAGCCTTTGAGATGAATAGAGAATGATGTCTTCTGGTTCAACAACTTCATTAGCAAATTGGTTTAACCGGCTGGCTACTTGTGCCATGTCGGTCCAAATGGCAGCGTGATATTTCTCATCTAATGTTTGGCGGTACATGCGTAAGCCAAAATGGCCCTCTTTAAACGCCGGGAGAGTGAACAGTTCTTGTTCGTAGGTACTACGAATCAACTGCGCTGATTGAGTATTATCGAGAAGCGGTACGTCTTCCTGTGATGCCTGAGCAGCAAAGGTAAGTGAGCAAGAGAGTAAGACCGCTAAGCTAAGAGGTTTAATACGCATAAATCCATTCCCTATGAAGTCCTGAACCTAAACCTACCATCAATATTAATTGAGAATGTAAAAGCTGAGTCAATAGTTGAAAATTTGCCTAAAAGTCAGGTTGATACGTTCATCTTTGGTTTTCGCGGTTTTTGGTACGCAGTGCTTCCAGTGATGCTGAAGCTCGCCAGCCATAATCAGTAAGGAGCCGTGAGAAAGCTCGTATTCAATCTCAGTTTTACAATGTAAATTTCTAAGCAAAAATCGACGTGTTTCACCTAAGTTCAAAGATGCGATAACAGGGTTTCTACCTAACTCTGGTTCATTATCTTGGTGCCAGCCCATTGAGTCTTGGCCGTGTCGATATAAGTTAGCGAGAACAGAATTAAAAGTGACATCAGCAACTGATTCACAACGCACTTTCAGCTGAGTTAACTCAGGAGTCCAAGGGTGAGGCTGCATGGTTAAGCCTGAGTAAGTATATGCTGCATCACCGTGCCACGCTTGTAAGCGAGGTTGAAGTACTGACTTGCCGAACATAGTAATGTGTTCTTGGTGCCATGGCAGTGTCTTTCGAAGTTGGTCAAAGTAATTATCCGCCTCAAGATGGTTAAGAAAATGAGGATCATAATAAAGTTCTCCTCTTTCTACTTCTTGCCATAGATCGCCGCCAAATAAATCGCCTTGTTGATGCATCATCTCACACCTAAAACATAAAAGTTGTCAATCACTGTTACCTTTCTGATTATGATTGGTTATTCTTGTGATAATAAGAATTTTAACAATAAATAAAAAATCTCGTAGTTGTATACGAGTTGTGGGGAGAAAATGCGTTATTTACCCAGAAAGCGATGCTATTTTGCATTGTTCTTCCTCACCTTTTTCGCTTTGTGTATTGGGGTTATTGAGCTGTTAAATCGAAACCAGCAAGAGCTTCACAAAGAGCGAGTTCAAGTTGAGGCCAAAGAACAACTTTCCATTCTCCGTTCCAATTTGGAAGCGGTACTTATGGCGGATATCTACAAAGCCAGTACTTTAGCGACACTCATTACTTTACTTCCTAAAAACCAAGAAGAAGAATTGAGTATCGCCGCTCACCGAATCCTAAATAAAAGTAAACATATTACAATAATCGGTATCGCGAAAAATGATGTAATTAGTCACGTATTTCCACGCCAAGGTAATGAGCGCCTAATCGGCCTTGATTACCGCGCAGTGCCACAGCAGTGGGTACAGGTGCAAAAAGCCAAGGATGTACAAGAAATTTTCATCGCAGGGCCCGTTACATTGATCCAAGGTGGCCGAGGTTTGATCGTGCGTGTGCCTGTTTTTCTTGATCCTCCAATGAATCAGGACTACTGGGGAGTGATCAGTGCGGTGATTGATTTCGATGCTCTGATGAGAGAAACCGGCGTAATTGATTTCTCGTATCGTTACCCTTTAATGATCCGTGGTTACGATAGCGGTGGCTCATTTGGTGATGCTTTCTTTGGCGCGCAAAGTGTAAATAGCATGGTATATGCAAAAGAGATGGTTCATTTTCCTTATGGTGGGTGGAGTATGGTGGTTTTCTCTGGAGGCAAAGCTGATCGCCAAATCTCTTGGCATCAGTTGCATTTAGCTAGAGTAATCGGCTATCCCATTATATTCGCACTTAGCCTCGCGCTGTTCGCCATTTATCGACTGTATACCATTGCAGATGACAGAGCTTTACACGATGAACTCACGAATTTACCAAACCGTCGCTATTTTATGAAGTTTTACAAGCAGCAGTTCGAAATAGCGAAACGTTATAAAAAGCGTTATAGCTTCGCCTTAATTAATATTGACCTAGATAGGTTTAAACACATTAACGATACCTATGGTCACGACGCAGGTGACAAAGTTTTAATCGCTACGGCTGAAAGGGTAAAAAGCTCTCTGCGTAAATCAGACATCGTGGCCAGAATGGGCGGTGATGAGTTTTTAGTTGTAGTCCATCACCCTGGAACGGAAGAAAATGTTCAGTCCCTTCTACAAAAACTTCGATTAGCGCTATGCTCGACGCCCGTCATTTACGATGAAACGCTTATCTATTTGAAAGCCAGTATTGGGTACGCGATATTTGACCCGAAAGTGTCATCTCCTGAGCAAATGATGAAAATAGCCGATGAGAGAATGTATCAACAAAAGCATGGCGGATGAGCCTGAACCCAGTTTCAATAAGGGGTTAGAGGAATGGTAAAGTTGGGAGCCCGAAATCTCATCATCATTGAGGTGCAAGAATATGTGACTTCATATGTTCACAGACACTTTGCTGAGAGAGTCGTTATTAGCAGTGCATTCAGTGGCATATTTGCATAATGTTGCATTTTGCAAATGCAGTTTGCGAAATTAATGGTTAATAAAGCAACGATATGCATCTGGATCTACTAAAAAACGGCTTTTTTAAAGTTGGCACGCATCGTGCTTTACTTAGAGTGACCCTTATTAAGCCGAGGGTCACCTAGCCAACTGACGTTGTTAGTGAATACAAATTGTTCACAAGTATATACCGCCAATCACGTTTATTGTGATTGGCGTTTTTTCTTTCTAAAGCCCGATGATATTCACGTCGCTGCCCGTCTCATCAGCTTCTCCGCACTTGCTGTAACAACTAGGTTGTCTTGGACAAACCGCCCCTCTGGAGCAGATCAACCTTGCTTGGGTTTGAATCCCGCGCTCTATCCAGTTGATGTTTAATATCTTAGCGATAGTCGTTAAGTCTTTTTTGATGTGGGGAGGAATAACACTACTTCCGCCGGAAGCGACACAAAGGGACTTAAGTTCTTCCGCTATGGAAACGGCATCGCCACCTTGTGCAGAAATGGCAGGGTTAAGATCAATACCGGCACATAGCACGCGATTATTCCCCGCAGGGTCAAATACGTTGACCGATTCGCAGCAGTAGATACGTGGCTCGTCGCCAACATTTAAAATCGAAATTTGCGCTGAACTGGTATCCAAAGGCTGAGAAAGGCGTCGGAATACCGCCCAGTGCTGGCAAGGGTCGTTCACTTTGCGCATGTTGCCCCAAGGCAATGGAATACCATTTCCGCGATACACGGCTTTTAACTTGCCGGGGCCATAGGCATCAAAATAGTGCCAATGAGGGTAAGGCGAGACCACCGTCATGCGACGCATTGCAACAGAAGGAGAAACTCCCGCCTTTTTGTGAACATCAATCTCGTAACCAGAACGGTCAAGCAGCTGACGAAAGGGTACTTTGGGGCAGAGTAGGGCACCGGCAAAGAAGCTGGACTCAAAATCACGCCAAGCTTGCAGGATATCTTGCGAATTGAGTTCAGAGTTCGACACAGGGCTGTCCATTTGCTCCCAATTGTTTTGATGCCCGATAGATAAAACGTTATTCATTGCATCGCTGCTATGGAGCACTCGATGGCCGATATATACCGCCAAGTCATACTTCAATCGGGTTGGATAGTCACGCATTCGTTTATTGAGATAAATAGTCCCAGGTGGCTCCATGAAAGACGTAATCAACTGTTTGGCGCTGACGCCCAGTTCATCAATCACATCTTGTGGCGCTCGATCTACCCAGCGGATATCCAATCCCATACTCTTTGCAATGTCTACGAGATCTTCTACAGATAGATTCAACCGCTTCAAGCCGACCTCTTCGGCGGCGCGCTCTAAATCAGGAAAATGGTTTTGATGGTTTTCTTGGTGTGCGCGGATCAGTAAGTGGGCGAATTGACGCCCCGTGATACCTGTTTGGGAGAGCATTTCTGGTATCGCGATTTGAAGAATATCATTGGAGAATAGGAAGCTCGGCTCCAACGCCATGCCACTAATCCCACCACGATTCCCTTTGTTGGGTGTGATGGCTTCTAATTCGGGTTCATCATCTAAAAACCACGCCGGATCTTTTTGAAAAACTTCCGCGATCACTTCGAGCATATCGATACTCGGTACGCGTTTTCCGCGCTCAATCATCGAAAGGTAAGAAACCGAAGGAGCGTACTCTGGATTAATTCTTACGCAACGGGCAGATAAATCTTCCATCGTTAAATGGTTGTTTTTTCTTAGATTACGAATTTTCGTACCAAGAAAATGAGACTGACGAATAAGGCTTTTTGACACAGACATTTTGTAAAATTCACATTGTAAAATTTTTGTTGTGAAATTGTAGTCAATATTTCGCTAGTCTACATAATGAGCAGGCAAGGAAATTAACCATCCACTTCACAGAATTGCCTGAAACTTAAATAAAGGATTTAAGTTTTTACTCTAGGACGAGTTTTTAAGTGCGAGGATATGACGATGAATATGCTGAACTTCGATAAAAAAGAGATGCAACAACAACAACGCCCATTTATCGCTGAAGCCGTATTTGCCGTCGAAGCGGTAAGTGCTGAGCAGCAGAGTGAGAAACAAGTAAAAGCGAAGCAACTGCTTGACCGCATGTTCCCATTGGAGAACGGGTCGCACCAAGATGTATCAAGTTACGTGATTGATTACCGCCATGTTTTGGCTTATTTCAAAGACGGTACACACAGCGGCCTGAAAAGCCCAAAACACTTCGTGGCGTACACTGGTGAAAAGGAAGAACCAAAGTCTATTTTGTTCAAAGATGATTCGGGCAATCATGTAGAAGTGCTGTTTGGCTGTCATAAAGGCACTGGTTGCGTGGAATTAGTGGACATTGACGATATTCAATTGGAAACTCGCACGACGTTTCATCCTGAACTAACTGGCAATTCTCCAACCGCGATGCGCCATTGGATAAGTCTAATCAAAGGCGACAAAAAAGGTAAGCCGATGGCATGCAGTGAAGATAAAGAATATACCGCAAAAAATGGTGACGACTACATTCTAAGTTACTGCTACAGCGTCGATTAAGATACTCATGATTGGATATAAAAACCCCGCACTTTACGTCGCGGGGTTTTCTTTTTCATCGTAAAAGTCGTTTTCGCTTAGTCAGTTTATTTAAATTGGCATCACGCGGTTACGACCGAGTTGTTTTGCTTCATAAAGCTGTTTATCGGCTTTATTGATTAAGGCTTCAGGCGTATCACCCGGCTCAAATTCTGCTACCCCAAAAGAAGCGGTAATGCTGTGAACTTGTGTGCCTGAGCGCTTATCTCTGATACGCAGTTTTTCTATCATCCGGCGTAGTGTGTCTGCATATTGGCGAGCAATTCGCAGAGATTTGTTAGGTACAATTAACGCGAATTCTTCACCACCAAAACGGTACGCACATATCCCATCTCGACAACTTTGTTGTAGCCGGCGGGCAATGGCTTTTAATACTGTATCGCCAAAAAGGTGCCCGTAATTGTCGTTAAATGATTTGAAATGATCGATATCAAGCATGATCAAGGTCATTGCCTGATTTGATGTAATAAGTGAAGAGAGATCTTTGTCAAATGCTCGGCGGTTGTATAGGTTTGACAAACCATCGAACAACGCATCTTGCTGTACTTCAGCCAGTTGGTTTTTGAGGCGAGAAATTTCTTCACTCGCGTTAGTCAATTGGCTATTCAAAAACTTTGTTGAGTGACGAATTTCGTGTGACTCTGCGACAAGTTGACGAATCACTACCATCACTTCTTCAATGCTTAGGCTATTGTCCTCAACTTTTTCCAGTTTATTAAAGCTTTTGTCTACCATCTCAGAAAAGGAGGAAGTATCTGAAATCGTATCGCTCATTGAACTGGATACTTCGTGTAGCAGAACTTCTACATTGGTTCTAAGATCTTCAAGGCTGGTTTCTGCTTTGCTGGCCACATAGTTGTTGTAAAGCTGTTTATTGGTTGCTGGCGGGCAAATACCGTAGTTTTCTAACACCATGTCTAACTCAAAGTTGAGTTCTGGAATGGTCTTGTCAACGTAGGTATACCAAAGCGCGTAGTTGGCTGGCGTGGCAGCAACATGGTTTTTGATCATCAGTGGGACCGCTTTTTTTAAATTAGCGGTTGATTTCTTAAACTCGTCGGTCATTTCTGCGATGGTACTAGCAAAATGGGATTGGGCTTAGATTAACGGATATTAACTAATGTCGCTTTAATTTTTATCACTTTTGCATGGTTTATATAGAAAATGAGTGATTAAGATCGTGATCAATACCGTTGGATTCGAATTTTATAAAATATCAGTATGAAACATGTACAGGCATTTGGTGGTATTGCGTGTTTTGAGATATCCAGCAAATGGATTCTGTGTAAACGTTAGTAACCTAATGATCGTCAAACTCTCGCTTTCGTATAAAAGCAAGTAAATCAAAAGGCTTAACGTCAGGGTCTCCGTGAAAAGAACTCGTAGACGAAGAATTAACATCTGAGGGTGCGAATTGAAAAAGAGAATAGGACTTTATTGGTTCACGAACGACTTGCGATTGCACGACAACCCACTGTTGAAAAGCGCCAGTGTAGAAATGGACGAGTTAATTTGCTTGTATTGCTACCCTTCAATGACGCCTTACTTGCATCACTTTGCGCAGGAAGCCTCTTTCGGGCGCGCGAAATTGCAGTTTCTCGACTCATCGCTTAGTGAACTCAATCAATCTTTGAATCACCTTGGTCAGCGATTATGGGCGGTTGAACTAACGCCCGATCAAGCAATCAAGTATGCTGTTAATCGCTTCGGCGTCACACATATATATGCTGACGCCTTTCCCGGTTCGGATGAGCAACAAGCGTTAGATCGCGTAGCTGAAGGCGCTTCTCATGTAAAAATAAAACAGCAAGCAATCCGGACCCTGTTAAGGGAAGAACAACTGCCATTTGACTTGAGCAATCTGCCTACCACTTTCACGCAGTTTAGAAAGCAAGTTGAAGGTTTAGACATCTCTCGGCCCCAGGAGAGTATCCGTTCGTTACCTCCAATTCCTTTAGGTGTGAATCTTCCTTCCGTTACTGCATATTACTTTGACGCAAAAGCTGCGTTTCATGGTGGAGAAAGCCGCGGGCTTGAACATTGTCGCCAGTATTTTGCTTCCACACTAGCCAGTGAATACAAACAAACACGCAACGGTTTAGATGGCATGGATTACTCCACCAAGTTCTCTCCTTGGTTAGCTCATGGGTGCGTTTCTCCGAAAACTATTTATGCCATGTTGAAACGTTATGAAGCGGAGAATGGTGCAAATGATTCAACCTACTGGATTTACTTCGAACTGCTTTGGCGTGAATACTTTTATTGGTATGCCCGTCGACACAAGCGACAGCTCTTCCGATTCGGTGGCATCCAAAATCGAGCACCACTCACCAGCTTTTACGCGCACCGTTTTCAACAATGGAAGAAAGGTGAAACGCCATTTCCTATCGTCAATGCGTGTATGCACCAACTTAATGAAACGGGTTATATGTCGAATCGTGGCAGACAGTTAGTCGCCAGTTGTTTGGTGCATGAACTTAGCCTCGATTGGCGTTATGGCGCGGCGTACTTTGAGTCACAACTGGTTGATTACGATGTGGCATCAAACTGGGGAAATTGGCAATACTTAGCAGGCGTTGGTGCTGATCCGCGTGGTTCACGACAATTCAACCTCGAAAAGCAAACCGAAATGTACGACCCGCACATGGAGTTCATCGATAGGTGGCAAGGTCGTTGTCCTGGCGCGCATTTGGATAGTGTAGACATGGTCGATTGGCCGATTGTGATGGGTAGCAGTAACAAAGCTTCGTCATCGGAGAAACCGTAATGCAATTTGAAACCGTACGATTGATCTTGGGCGATCAACTTAACAGTGAGCACTCTTGGTTTCAGCAACCGGATGAGCAAGTGCTTTACCTGATTGCGGAGCTCAAGCAAGAGAATACTTACGTCACGCATCATATTCAGAAAGTGTGTGCGTTCTTTTCCGCAATGGAACAGTTTGCGAAAGAGCGTCAGAGTGAAGGTCACCAAGTTCTGTACCTCACATTGGATGACACACAATCCTTCGACGATCTTGAGCAAGTCTTGCAACACTACGCGAGTGAAGTTGGTGCAAGTAAGTTTGAATATCAACGCCCGGATGAATACCGTCTTCTGGAGCAGTTAGCCAAACTAAAGCTTGATGGGGTCGTGACGCGTTGTGTCGACTCGGAACATTTTTTGTTGCCGTTTGAGGAAATAGAATCGCAGTTTCCTCAAGGTAAACACATCATGATGGAGCACTTTTACCGCCGTATGCGCAAGCGCTTCGACATCTTGATGCAAGACGGAAAGCCCGTCGGCGGAAAATGGAATTACGATGCCAATAATCGTAACAAGCTCAAAGCCAAAGACATTGAACAACTGCCACAACCTTTGATGTTCAGTACTGACATCCACGGCATTATTGAGCGGCTGGCACGACATGACATCAAAACCATCGGAAATCTCGAAGGGGACTTGTTGTGGCCGATTAATCGCGCGCAAAGCCTCTCTTTACTCGCGCATTTCTGCCAAGTCTGTCTGCCGTTATTCGGACGTTTTCAAGATGCCATGACAGGCCAGCACGACGCTAAGTGGAGCTTGTATCACAGCCGAATTTCATTCTCGCTTAACAGCAAATTACTGCACCCGAGAGAAGTCATTGATGCTTCACTCAAGGCATTTCATTCCAACGCGGACATCGACATTTCTCAAGTTGAAGGGTTTATTCGCCAAATCTTAGGATGGCGAGAGTACATTCGAGGGGTCTATTGGGCGAACATGCCTCATTACCCGAAAAACAACGAATTGGGCGCAGAAAGAAAGCTGCCAGATTTCTTCTGGAGTGGTGAAACTAAAATGGCTTGTATGCGCAATGCGATTGGGCAGTCCCTCGATTACGCCTACGCACACCACATCCAACGATTGATGGTCACTGGTAACTTTTGCTTGCTAACCGAGATCGACCCAGATCAAGTGGATGAGTGGTATCTCGGTATCTATGTTGATGCGATTGAATGGGTCGAAATGCCGAACACACGTGGCATGGCATTGTTTGCGGATGGCGGCATTGTTGGCACCAAACCTTACGCGGCGAGTGGTTCTTACATCAACAAAATGAGCGACTACTGTAAGGGTTGCTATTACGACAATAAGGCGAGGAGTGGGGAAGGATCGTGTCCGTTTAACAGCCTTTATTGGCGCTTTATGAACAAACACGACAAGCGCCTCGCAGCCAATCCACGAATCGGGATGATTTTCCGCTCTTGGGACACCATGGAAGAACAGCAGCGCCAAGCGATACTTGATACCGCAGAGCACTACATAGAAAACGTGGAGAACTTGTGATGGAAATACTCATCGTCGGTGGCAATGGTGGAATTGGTTTGGCGATGGTGAGAGAAGCCGCAGCTCGGTTTCCTCAAGCTCGCGTGCATGCCACTTATCGTAAGCAGCAACCAGATTGGCAACACCCAAATGTCGTTTGGCATCAAGTGGATGTATCGCAAGACGAGCAGGTAAAAGCGTTCAGTGAGCAGATTGAACACGTCGATTGGTTGGTGAACTGTGTTGGTATGTTGCACACCCAAGAGAAAGGTCCTGAGAAGAATCTTAGCTCGCTCGACGCAGACTTCTTTCAGCAAACCATCACGGTTAATACTTTGCCAAGTTTGCTGTTGGCGAAATACTTCACGCCCAAGCTAAAGCGCAGTACTGCACCCAAGTTTGCGACCATTTCGGCCAAAGTTGGCAGCATTAGCGATAATCAGTTAGGTGGTTGGTACAGCTATCGAGCATCGAAAGCCGCATTAAACATGTTCCTAAAAACCATGTCGATCGAATGGCAAAGAGTGGTCAAACATGGCACGGTGCTTTCACTTCACCCTGGCACCACAGATACCGCTTTGTCGGCACCTTTTCAAACCAATGTCCCAGAGGGAAAGTTGTTCACGCCAGAGCGAGTTGCTAAGGATTTATTAGGCTTGATAGAAAAAGCAACCCCGCAAGATAGCGGGGCGTTTTGGGCTTATGATGGGACGTTATTACCTTGGTAAGAGAACGCGTACAAACGTTAATACAAATGAAATAACATACTCCAGAGAGGGTCGGAGTGACCTACGTTTTCGTTGATTTATTTCTTCGGCAACGCTCAGAACAATAAACGATTTCCTCCCAATTTCGCGCCCACTTCTTTCTCCAAGAAAATGGGCGCTGACAGACCGGACAGACTTTCATGGGAAGGTTGGATTTAAAACCTTTCATCGCGCTGAATGTTCACTCCTAATTTGGTTAAAACTACTTATCAAATAGGTACAGGTAATCGCCGTAGCCTAAACTCGCCATCTTGTTCACAGGTACAAATTTCATCGCAGCAGAGTTCATGCAATAGCGTAATCCCGTCGGCTTCGGACCATCTTTAAACACATGACCTAGGTGTGAATCACCAAACTTACTGCGGATCTCCGTTCTAGGGTAGAGCAGTTTATAATCGGTTTTCTCCACGATGTAACCCGGGTTAATTGGTCGAGTAAAGCTTGGCCAACCTGTGCCAGATTTGTATTTATCAGTAGAAGAAAATAGCGGTTCACCGGTCACAATATCCACATAAATTCCCGCTTCTTTGTTGTCCCAGTATTCATTATCAAACGGACGCTCCGTGCCTTCTTCTTGCGTCACGTAATACTGTAGCTCTGTTAAGTTTGATTTGATTTCAGACTGAGCAGGTTTACTGTACGCTTTCACTTTCGAAAGCAGCTTTTTTTCTTCAATCAACTGTCGAAGTGTTTTAGGACTTTCTTTTCGATCTTCACCAAATACTTCGTCGAGATATTTATCGCGACCTGATGCGTAGCGGTAGTATTTGTACTTCAAGCTACTCTTCTTGTAGTAATCCTGATGGTACGACTCCGCAGGGTAAAACTTTTCAAACTCGATCAGCTCTGTTTTCAACGGTTTTGGATAGATCATCGCCTTGTCGATTTCCATCATAAACTGCTTAGCAATCTGCTTTTGCTCCGCATTATGGTAGAAGATCGCTGGACGGTATTGAGGACCACGGTCAACAAATGAACCTTTATCGTCGGTAGGGTCGATATGACGGAAGAAGTAGTCCAGCACTTGCTCGTAGTTCACGACAGCAGGATCGTACTTCACCTCAATCACTTCAATATGACCAGATTTACCAGAAGAGACTTGGCGGTAAGTCGGGTTTTCAATATGACCACCTGAATAACCTGATACAACATCGATTACGCCGGGCAGTTGCTCTAAATCCGATTCTGTACACCAGAAACAACCGCCAGCTAGCGTTGCGATTCTTGTATTCTCTGAAGCCTTCAGCTTATCCATCGTATCGGCGGTACCTGTTTTACTCAATAGTAGAAACAAGACTGGAAGTGCGAAGGAGAAACCGGCCAATAACTTAGACATATTCTTCATAGCTACCTCATCGTTATTTTTGTAGAAAGTGTTACTTAAATAAAAAGTGTTACGTATAGAGAAAGGTAACCGAGCGAAAAAATTACAGTAATGTTGAAAATTCCGTTGCCCTTTTATGCGATAGAGCTAAAGTATCGACAAGAAACATACCGCTAGTAAGGGCAACGATGCCTTGAATAAGCGATGCTAAATGAGGTAAATCATGCAAGCTGAAGTTAAATGGATAGAAGATTTTAAATTCCTTGGGCAATCTCAGTCGGGCCACTCCGTAGTGATGGATGGCAATGGTGGTGCAACCGCACCAAGCCCAATGGAAATGGTACTAATGGCTGCTGGTGGCTGTAGCTCTGTCGATGTTGTTGATGGTTTGAAAACAGCAGGCCAAAAGGTTTCGTCAGTTAATGCCAAGCTAACCACAGAGCGTCGTGAAACCGCGCCGCGTATCTTTACGCAAGTGAATATCCACTTTGAAGTGTCAGGTGACGAGCTTGACCCAGAAGTCGTAGCAAAAGTGGCGGCTGACTCGCTAGAAAAATACTGCTCGGTTTGCTTAATGCTAGGTGAAGGTGTTGAGATGACCCACAGCTGGGAAATTGTGTAAGCCGACAGACTCCACAAAATATAAAAACAGGAAAGAGAAAAGTCCGGGCTTTTCTCTTTTTTTATTTCGCAGTTCACGTACCTTGTGAAGAATCTGAAAGCAGTAATTGCAGGTTGTAGGAGTCTTCCAGTGACAGAACTAGAAAAAATGATGTCTGGCCAGGTCTTTGATGGCATGGACAAAGAAATTGACGCCATTAGAAGCCATGCTCTTCAAGCACTTAGAGCGCTCAATAATAACACCGACGAAAGTCAGCGCGACGAATTGCAAAAGCAGCTATTTGGCAAGGTAGGCCGTTGTATTGTCCAGGCCCCTTTTCATTGTGAATTTGGTAAGACCATCGAAATAGGTGAAGAAACCTTTATCAACATGAACGTGGTCATGCTCGATGGTGCCAAAATTACCATCGGGAACCACGTGCTCATTGGACCGAGCGTGCAATTTTATACCGCTTCTCATTCTGTTGATTACCGCAGTCGCCGACGTTGGGAAACGTTTTGTAAACCCATCACGATTGAAGATGATGTGTGGATTGGCGGTAACTCCGTTATTAACCAAGGTGTAACAGTTGGCGCTCGCTCGGTGATTGCAGCGAACTCGGTAGTCAACCATGATGTGCCGCCAGATTGTCTATACGGAGGCACGCCAGCTAAGTTGATTCGTCGTCTCAACGAAGAAGAGTAGAGATCAGTATGCAATAACACTGGCGATTAGAGAGTTCTGACTGAGCTCTCTTCGTCGAGTACATCGTTATATTTTAATGTTAATTTCTCATTCAATTGCTAAAAGAACGGCACCAATTGATAAAGTCAGGGCAACGACAACAGAGTTAACAATGATAATACCCAGTAATAGAATCGACAAATAACGATACCATTTTGGTACTTCTCTAGAAATATTAGGTAATTTTCGCTTTTCACCTGAGCTAGGTTGAACGATTAAACGAACAAACATCAATGTTCGGAAAAATGCGTAAGGCCACCCTGTGAATAAAGAAAGCTCAAATTCATTAAAATATGGTTTTTTAAAATAGTTCCCAACAATCTCCTTCGGCATCAGAAAGTGCATGACACCGATAAAAATGGTTTGTAAGAAAATAATAATCACACCAGTCATTAAAGTGTAAAAAAGAAATGTGATTACTTGCTGCATATAGACTCTATTCCAGTACTAGCGACTAAGTTTGGCTTGCTTTCAATTGAATTATAAAAGCTTTTTGCCACTTTACCGGATGCATAACCTACAGCCGGTGAACCGGCAGCGAGTACAATGGCAGTCACCCAGCCAATAGGGTTTGATACTAAAAATAGACCGACTAACGCGCTGGTACCCATTCCTACAGCTGTGCTAGTTATTGACTCAACAAAAATTTCATTCTTCTCATGTTGGTCTTGTGTATTCGCAATCTGAATGCAGGAAGCCGTCAGACCAACACCGACTAAAACATGTCCGCCCACTTTAGATGCTTGAGCTATTTTATTCAGTTTTTCGGCTTGTTTAACTATATGAGCATTCGCAGGTAACCCTCAACTTCGAGCGATGCGGATAGACTCGTAAGCTTTTTATTATCAAGTGATAAATTTAGCCTTTCATATGGAGTACCATACATGTTTAATATAATTGATGATAAGTTATCATGAGTTTTTATTTTATACTCAAATAATCCCGACACAGAGCACCTCTAGCTAATAATTTGTTTGTGCAGATACTAACAAAAAACTATATTTAAAAAGGTTTATTTTTTGCCTTCTAGACTTTCATTTTAAAAAGTTACAAATTAGCTGATGTATTTATTATTTGTATGAAATTGTTAATGTGATTTTTTACATTTAAAGTGTGATATTAAACTTGGTTGGATAAGTGAAGGTCATACATGATTTGCTAGTGATAAAAAACCTGCGATAAAAAATACAAGTGCTAACATTGTAGAGTTTATGATAATTACCCATATTATTATGAAGGATAATAGACGGTACCACCTAGGCACCTCTTGGGATACATCGGGTAACTTTCGTTTTTTACCTGAGTTAGGTTGAACGATTAAACGAACAAACATCAATGTTCGGAAAAATGCGTAAGGCCAACCTGTAAATAGAGCTAGTTCGAAAGTGTTAAAATAAGGTTCTTTAAAGTAGCTATTGACAATGTCTTTTGGCATTAAAAGGTGCATGATACCTATAAAGAATGTTTGAAAAAAAATAACTAATACACCAGAGAACATTAAGTATCCAATAATGTTCCAGATCAATTGCATATTGCACCTATCCTTATAATAAACCGATGCTTTTTCAAAGGTTTTATCCTAATTTTTATCATGAAGAAATAAAGAGACTAACAGATAACCTATATCTTAGCTATGAATGTAAGGCCGTTTTGAAGGAGTGTCGAGAACGAAAATAAGAACTATTTTATTGATTTTTATGTAAATATAGTTGGTCGTGTATAAAATTGATAACGTGAAATGGCGAGATGTAAGCCTTGCACAACTAACAAAGGTTGGTTAAACAAGGCTAATAATCGGTTATGGATGAATAACGATTTGTTGCTCCTCTGTCATCACAAGTGTCGCTTTGCTTTGTTCGATAAGTTGGGCAGCATAAGAAGGGGTAACTGCCTGCATATCACCTTTAGATCGAAGAGTTAAAGACTCCCACGCTTGATCTCGATATTTCCCTGCTTGGGTGTATTGAATCAGTACTTTCATAGCTTCACGCTCCGGTGTGGTTGACGTGCTACTTAAGTTAACGATCTTAGGTTGGTTGCGCATCTGTTAAAAATGAAACATTAGTTTAACTAAATGTGCCTTTCCAAATATCTCGCATTGAGCAGAGCAATGTAGAATCCTTGTGATGGAAGGATGAAGAACACTCAATCTTTCGATTCATACTGCGCAATATAATGTTTGAGAGATTTGGTTTCCGCACTCTGAAACTCTTCATCGTGCATACGCAGTGCTTGGATACGGTCGAGGCGGAACTGGCGGTAGTCATCGCGCAATTCGCACCAGGCGACCAGCGTCCAGACTTTGCCCCAAAAGAACTGGCCTAACGGTTGGATTTTTCTTTCGGTCACTTGTCCGCTTTCATCTTGGTAATCCAAACTGACCTTAAACTGATGATCAATCGCATGGCGCAGAAGCTGCCCTCGTTTGGCAGTCTCGGATTGGGTGTGATAATCGGGCACAATCAGCGGACAATCTTCCACTTGTTGCTTGAGCTTATCGGGCAATACCGAAAGTATTTTGGTGGACGCAGAGTGAGACGCTTCGGCGAGTTCGGCATCCGACCAAGCTCGAACCATCCGCATACCCAGTTCAAGCGCCATCATCTCTTTTTCTGAGAACATCAAAGGCGGCAGATGAGAGCCAGCTTGCAATAGGTAGCCAACACCTGCTTCACCTTGAATAGGAACACCAGAACTAAGCAACGACTGAATATCGCGATAAATCGTACGTTCGCTAACTTCCATTCTTTCTGCGAGCTCTTTCGCTGTCACGGCGTAACGCTTTGCGCGCAGAAGCGTCAGTAGCTCAAACAGTCGTTCTGATTTGCTCATGATGTTCCTTATCTAGACCTACTGGTTGTTAGTGGTAGTGTGGCTGATTACTTCTCTAGCTCACTGCACATTTTTAAGTTGTGATGTTTAAGCTCGAAGCTTTCGCAGTCAATCATTGATAACAGAGGCTGAAATTCAGCGGCTTGGTTAATCTGTTTTCCCGCCTGTTTGGCATCGTCCATTGAACGCCAGTAAATGATGTCTGTCCACACATCGTCCGTAGCTTCGTGACTGAGCGAGCGATACAAAAAGCCCGGCAGATTCTTCACAAACGTTTGTGACTGTTTGGCAGCGGCGATCACGTCTTGCTCTGTTGTGCCTGCGGTTAGACGAAATTGCACAGTTTCGATAACGGTTTCCATATTGTGATTCCTTATTGGTTTGGTTTTGGCGGATTGCCTGTTGAGTTCCAAATAAGGTTACGCGGATGGAATGTCAGAACATGTCAGTAGTGAAATCTCACTCACTTATCATCAATATGGTTATTTTTCTGGGCTGTTGTAACGATCCCAATAAGGTAAATCTGTGCCGAGTTTTTCACTGATAAAATCGATAAAGGCTCTTACTTTCAACGGCATGTGCTTGCGCTCAGGAAAAACCGCATAAATGGCGTGTTCTGGTAGAGAATACTCTTCCATCACCGGTTTTAGATTTCCTGCGGCAAAGTCTCTTCCTGCAATAAATGTTGGCAGTTGCGCAATGCCCGAACCTCTTAACAGCAACTGGCGAATGGCTTCGCTGTTATTGACGATAAAGTTTCCTTTTGGAAGCACCTTGTATTCGCTGCCGTTGTTGATGAACATCCATTCGACGCCGCCACGGAAATAGGAGTAGCGCAGGCAGTTGTGACTGACTAAATCACTTGGTTTTTGTGGTGTTCCAAACTCCGCTAAGTAATCTGGCGAGGCACAAAGCACACTTTTACAAGGGGCGAGGCGTTTTGCGATTAGATTGGAAGAGGTGAGTTCACCAATACGGATCCCCAAATCAAAACCGTCTTTAACCAAATCGACCATTTTGTCTTCGAGGTTTAAATCCACTTCAATTTTCGGGTAACGAGCGAGAAACTCGCTGATCAAAGGCGCGATATGCAGCACACCGAAAGACATCGGCACGGTAATTTTGAGCCGACCTTGTGGAGAGCCTTGCAGTTCAGATACCGCGTCTACGCCTTGCTGGGCCAGATTGAGCGCTTGAGAAGCGTACTCAAAATAGCGTTCTCCCGCTTCGGTCAGGCTCAGCTTACGCGTAGTTCGGTTAAGGAGACGAATGCCCAAATCGTCTTCTAGTTGGTTGATGCGTTTGCTGATCGCCGATTTCGTCAGATTCAGCTGTTTGGCCGCAAGGGAAAAGCTGCCGCATTCGACAACAGCAACAAAAACGGGCAGGGAGGCAATCGCGTTCACATCAATCTCCTATTATCGTGAAGCATTTATTGTTGAGCACAAGGATACAATTAATTTCCAATTATAGAGATTATCTTCAAGAAGAAAACAATCTAGACTATGCACCAGTATTACGACCTTGATTTTGGGAAGAAGAAAATGAAGTACGATTGGATCCTGTTTGACGCTGACGAAACCTTATTCCACTTTGATGCTTTCAAAGGTTTGCAGCTTATGTTTTCTCGCAAAGGCGTAGATTTTACTGAACAAGATTTTGCTCATTACCAAACCGTAAACAAACCGCTTTGGGTGGATTACCAAGACGGCAAAGTAACGGCAGATGAGCTAAAACATAAGCGTTTTACCGAGTGGGCTGAGAAGCTGAATACCACAACAGCAGATCTCAATAGCGCATTTTTAGAAGCAATGGCCGATATTTGCAGCTTGTTGCCAGGTGCAAAAGAGCTGATGGAAGCGCTGCAAGGCAAAGCCAAAATGGGCATCATCACCAACGGTTTTACAGAGTTGCAAGCAATTCGCCTTGAGCGCACAGGGATGACTGAGTACTTCGATAAAGTGGTGATCTCTGAACAAGTGGGCGTAGCAAAACCGGACTTAGGTATTTTTGAATACGCGATGCAGCAAATGGGCAACCCATGCAAAACGCGCGTACTGATGGTGGGTGACAACCTGCATTCCGATATTCTGGGTGGTAATAATTTTGGTATTGAAACTTGCTGGTTAAATACCACAGGCGCAAGCGTCGATGAGCGTATCGCACCAAATTACACCGTTGAGTCTTTGAGTGAACTAAAGAACATTTTGGTGGCGTAACCGAATCGGGTATTATTCCGTAGTAACCCTCAGAAAAATCAAGGAATAATCATGTCAGATATCAAACAGCTAGACAGCAAAGTCGTTTACCAGAATAAGTGGATGACGGTGCGTGAGGACAAAATTTTACGTCCGAGCGGCGCAGAGGGCATCTATGGTGTGGTCGACAAACCTGATTGTGCTGCGATTCTGGCTATCGATAACGGGATGATTCACTTGGTTCAGCAGTACCGTTACACCGTAGGTCAACGTTGTTGGGAGATCCCACAAGGGGCGTGGGAATCAAATCCTGATGCGGATCATCTTGAGCTTGCCAAAGGCGAGCTGCGTGAAGAAACGGGCATGCAGGCGAGCGCCATGGCGTATGTCGGCGCGCAGTTTATCGCATACGGCTTTTTGAATCAGACATGTCACGTCTACTTCGCCAGTGATTTAACGGCCGTGGGCAATCAACTCGACAGTGAAGAAGAGGATTTGATCACTCGCGCTTTTTCTGTTGAGGAGTTCGAACAGATGATGATCGACGGCACGATCAAAGATTGTGTCACCATCGCCGCTTATGGTTTGGCGAAGCTGAAGAAATTCATTTAGTTATCCATGACGATTTTTAATGAAAACAGCGGCCTATTGCCGCTGTTTTTAGTTTGGGTGAGTTCGTTGAGCCATCGCTTACTCGTCGATTTTCTTACCTAAGATTTCCACTTGCGCTTTTTTGGTCACCCCCGCGACTTGCAGCGCAGTGCTGCCAACCGATTCATAGTTCAACTCGATTTTGTCTAACTTCGCGTTATCTTTTGTTGGTAGGCTTAAGCTTCTTGATGACATGCCTTTAGTCAGAACACCTAAACTGTCGAACGTCTTTTCCTGACCATCTTTCATGATTACTTTAACGCTTTTCAGATCGACCGTACCTTGTGTACATTTGATTTTTATGTGGCTGAAACGAGCGTTAGCAAATGGTGACAGTGGATTGACTGTGTCGGTTTCCGATTTAAAACTGACGGTTTTATCTGCAATCTTATCCCAATCGTTGTCTCCTGCAACCGATTGGAAAGAGGCTACAGCCGCTAAAAGACAGAGTGCGATGGTGTTGAACAGTTTCATAGCTTTTCCTTACCTTAGGTTTAGATATTCTGTTTAATCAGTTCGATGACGTGTGTGACTTCGTCTTGAGTTAAAGCCCCTTCTTTCACGAATAAAATTTCGCCTTGTTTATTTTGTACGATAATCGCAGAACTTTCTTGCTGTAGATCCCAAGTTGTTGCTAATACGCCATTTTTGTCTAACACCATGGAAGACCAAGAGAATGTCTTTTTGCTGTCCTCTGCCGACGATTTAACAAATGTACCGGTTCCCCAAATGGCGTCTTCTTGGTTGATCACGGTTGTGGTCTGATACTGATCTTCAGGAAAGTGAGCGGCAGTGATTGCTGACATCAGCGGCGCGTTCATCTCTTTGGCTTTACTACGACCTGCAATGGCTTGTATCACACGGACTTTGCCTAACATCTGCTGAGTTGCCCAAGGTTGATAAGCCACATCGTCTCCTTGCAGCGTCATTTCGCCATAGGTATCAATGCTGACGGAAGGGGTGGTTTGACCGACAGAAAGGTTATGAGAGAAGGCGAGTGTCGGGGCGAGTGCGAGTAAGAGTGACAGAACAGATGGAGTTTTCATTGGGGGTTCCTGTAACGAAGTGAGGTTAGAGCGAATCAAAATAAGGGGCAAATACGATGCCCCTTATCGGATGTGGCGTTTAGTTAGAAAGTACAACGCGCGCATTTAGCGGTTGCAGCGGACGATTGTTTTGTCCCATGACTTCCATCAGTTTCGCGGCTTGATCTTTGGATAAGGTTTGAGTGTCTTTAAGCACAAACCAGCGCACACCTTCTGAACATGGCGGTGTGGTTAAAGAGCCGTTAAATCGATAGTAGTTTGCAGTTTTTGGCAGTAAGTCGTTAATCTCAAACGTATCTTTAAAGAACGTGGTTTGATTCTCTTGTGGGATTGCGTTGATCAGTTTAGACAGTGCTGCGTTTTGATCGCCAGCATCAAACATCACCGAAATTACCGCCAACTCGCCGTCTGCGTTGGCGTGTACAAAGTGCGCTTCAAGTGGATATTGGCGGCCTTTGATTTGGTTTTCTGATGGTGTGTGGAAATGGAACTGTTGCAGCTCGAACGTCTCGCCATCGATGGTGAAGCTGTTACGTCCGTTCACTTGCGCTTGCAGCGTATGACCATTGTTGGTTAAACCAATGACCTGACCAGTGTACGAAAGGTTCAGTGCTTCCAGTTTTGCATCGGCTGGGTTGTCGATGTTGATTGGGCTTTGGTTTTTCGTGGTTGCGCAGTCTTTGGCGATTTTTCCCCAGTGCTCTGGCCCGTGTTTGTCATTGCCATAGCCCCATTCCGAAGCCTGAGCTGCGCTTAGAGTGAGAAGTGAGAGTGAAAAAGCAAGTAGTGTTTTGTTCATAATAATGTCTCTGTTCGGTCGCTTCGATAAGCGTTGTTACAAGGCAATGACCTAGAGGTTTGATCACTGCCTGACAAATTAGAAACGGTGGCTGAGTTGGGCACCAATTAGGAACGCATTTGAATGGGTCACGCCCGTCACCATAGGTGCAGGAACACCTTTATACGCGTACTCTTCTACGTTGACATCTTCACCAATCAAGTACGTCATGCCGATGTCAACCGTGGTATCTGATGACCATTGGTAAGATGCGCCCGCAGATAACCAGTGACGGTTCGAATCTGGAATAGAAAGCGAAGTCAGCTCATCGACAGGTGTTTTGTCGAACATGTAACCCGTGCGAAGTGTCCAACGTTCATTGGCGTACCAAGTCGCACCGATGGAGTAGTGCGCGGAGTCTTGCCACTGAAAATCTTTTAGCAACTGATCATCAGCTTTCAAGCTGTCAAATGCTGACCAACCAATCCACTGCACAGAATAGTGCAGGGCAAATTTAGGTAAGACGCGGTGATAACCGGAAAACTCCGCAATATCCGGTAGCGGCATAGCAAGCGAGTCGTACGATTCGCCAGCAAAGTGGATGTCGCCCTTGGCATCTATGTTAGGGCTGTGCTTGTAGCTTAAACCTAAGCGATGACGTTCGTTAAACTCGTACATCATGCCAATGTTCGCGCCAAGCCCAATGCCGCCAGCTTCCACATCAAGTGCGTTGCCTTTTACGGATCCACAGCGTTGTTCTAGTTCGTTTCCAAGTATGTTCCCACCAACGCAAACACCCACGTCCATATCGCGGTACAGCTCACCAGAGCCGTAAATCACATCAATACCACCACCGATACTAAAACGGTCGTTCACCTTGTATGCCAAGCTTGCGCCAAAGTTGACACTCGCTACGCTGGTGACACCGCCAAAAACAGGTGCGCCATAGTTTGGTTTAAACTCCATGTCGGTTCCGAAGTTGGAATATGCCGATAAGCCTAGATACCAGTCGTCGTTGATAGGGTGAATAAAGTAAAAATTGGGTACAACGGCTGGTTGACCAACGCCATCGATGTCATCAATGTCGGTCACGGTTTGAGAGAAGGACGGGGTAATGTCAACTTGAGGGGACGGAGGAAAACCACCCATACCAACATTGACATCCGCATTAATGTTAGCTCGATGATATTGCGCATTTTTAACGGTAACGTCAGGTTTGACGTAAGTGACACCGAACGATAAGGCATTTTGTTTAAACAGCGTCATCGCTGCGGCGTTGCGGCTGATTACAGACGCATTATCACCAATGACGGCATCACCAGCAAAAGCACGACCAAGACCCGTCGCAGAATGTTCGTTAATTTGAAAACCACCGGCATACGCCGTCGAGGAGGCTAACCCGATTAATAAATAAATCGGTGAAAGAGTGAATTGTCGCTGCATGTTTTTCTCATGAATTAATTAGAAGTTGTATTGCAACGAAAAGAAGTAAAATAAACAAATCTGACCAGTACATTTAGGGGTAAAACTAACAGTATGTTGACAATAAATAGATTTAAATTAATAAATATTTATTGATGAATTTATTAATGGTTCATGTCGTGAATATTGTGATTATTTTAAGTGTAAATTAAACTCTGAGCCTCTGTTTTTATTTTTGCGGTATTACTTCTCTATTTTTATTGTGCTGACTGTTCCCTAACAAACAGAGGCAAATCCAGCGATAAAGTGTTCGTGATGGAAACTCTGAGTCATTTGTATTTCCATTGCATCCCAACGTTGGTAGTTCGAATCAGCAAGAGAACTATCGTTTTAAACCCACATGACACACTCCTCTCGGTCTTACCTGTGTTATGTGGGTATTTTTTATTTAACTTATCACTTAACTCCTCTTGAAATTCAATAATTAAAAATGGCTATAATGAAATTTAAATTGATGGAATGTTGAATAATTTTGGATTTTACTGGTTTGTTGGTATTTAAAAGTTTTGTTTATAATACTTATAACTTGAATTTCTATATTAAAAATGATCTTTGTTATATTTATTGAATGATAAAGTTTTGAAGTGACTATAATATCTCGGATTTTTCACGTTAGTGATTTTATTCCTTCAGTATCTTGACGTTAATTTACCTATCTTTACGTCTCGTACCCTGTACGGCTAGGACAAATAGCAGTATAAAATCAAAACGATTATTTACTTCACTCCTGCTATGAAACTCAATAAAAAATGGCTCGTTTTGTGTGGCCTACTCGCTATTGGTGCTGGTGGTTATCATTATCTGCAACGTCCAGAACCCATTTCTCCTTACGCGACAGAAGTCGTGCGCAAAGGCAATATCGAAAAGGCGGTATTAGCCAACGGCATGTTGCAAGCGTCCAAATTGGTGAATGTAGGTGCGCAAGTATCTGGGCAAATTCAACGCCTCGCTGTGAACTTAGGGGATGAGATCAAACAGGGGGACTTGATTGCACAGATTGACAGCCTGACTCAGCAAAACAGCCTCAAAGAAGCCCAAGCGTCTCTTAATAGTCTCAATGCTCAGTATCAAGCTAAGCAAGCGCAGATTAAACAAGCAAACTATGAATTCGTGCGCCAAAAAGGCATGCTAGCGGCGAAAGCGAGCTCACGAGCTGATTACGAGAATGCCGAAGCGACGCTCGCCATCTACAAAGCCGAGTTAGCGCAACTGGATGCCGAAATCGAGAAAGCCAAAATCAACGTCGACAATGCGCAGTTAGATCTCGGTTACACCACCATCAACGCACCGATGGATGGCACGGTGGTCTACACCGCGGTGGAAGAAGGACAAACCGTAAACGCCAATCAAACCACGCCAACTATTATCGAGTTAGCCAAGTTAGATACGATGACAGTGAAAGCCGAAATTTCGGAAGCCGATGTGATTTTTGTTCACCCAGGCCAAACGGCGCTGTTCACCATTTTAGGCAAACCGAATCAGCAGTTTAAAGGCACATTGCGCGCCATTGAGCCGGGGCCAACCATCATGGATGGCGATGACAGCGATTTGAGCATTTCAGATAGCGACGCCATTTACTACAACGCTGTATTTGATGTGAAGAACCCGCAAGGTATTTTGCGCATCGGCATGACTGCGCAAGTTTCGATTGTCCTTGAGCAATCGGAAAATACCTTGATTGTCCCTTCACAAGTGCTGCAAAAATCTGGCGGCAAAGGCAACTATACCGTGCCAGTTCTTGAACAGGGCCAAGTGGTGCAAAAGCCCGTGACAGTGGGTATTAACAACAAAGTGAACGCAGAAATTCTCTCAGGTTTGAAGGAGGGCGACCAAGTTGTTCTTGGCAATGCCATGGATGGAGAATCATCAAGCCGAGGTGATCGTCGTCGACCTCCAATGAGGTTCTAAGATGAGTGACGTGCTTTTAAAAGTTGAGGATTTAACTCGACGATTTGTCTCTGGCGACGAATCGCTTACTGTGTTGAACCACATTAATTTAGAGATAAAACGCGGTGAAATGGTCGCGATCGTGGGAGCATCAGGTTCAGGTAAATCGACGCTGATGAATGTGCTCGGCTGCTTGGATAAACCGTCCAGCGGTCGATACTTCATTAATGGGCAAGATGTCTCGACGTTGGAATCTGATCAACTGGCGGAACTACGCCGCGAGTATTTTGGCTTTATATTCCAGCGTTACCATCTGCTGGGGGATTTAACCGCGGTGGCAAACGTGGAAGTACCGGCGGTTTACGCGGGAGTTCCTCATCGTCAAAGAACGGATCGAGCGCAGTCACTATTGGCTCGCTTGGGGCTGGAAGATCGTTTGACCCACAAGCCCAGCCAACTGAGTGGTGGCCAGCAACAGCGCGTGAGTGTTGCTCGTGCACTGATGAACGGTGGTGAGGTGATTCTCGCTGATGAGCCCACTGGCGCATTAGACAGTCACAGTGGGCAAGAGATGATGGCACTGCTTAAAGAGTTGCATCAACTTGGGCATACTATCATCTTAGTGACTCATGATATGAACGTGGCGAACTTTGCGGATCGCATCATTGAAATCAAAGATGGTGAAATCATTGCAGATACGCCAAATGCACAAGTTGTAATCAATGAGCAAGCAGCAAAGACACCGAGCGCATCTTTTCATCGCCCAGCGCAAGCCGCCAGTAAGTGGTGGAAGTGGGACAGTTTTATTGACGCGCTAAAAATGGCGCTGCTGGCGATGTCTAGCCACAGAATGCGCACGTTTTTGACCATGCTCGGCATCATTATTGGTATAGCCTCGGTGGTTTCCGTGGTGGCACTAGGTAATGGTTCACAACAGCAAATTTTGTCGAATATTTCATCCATGGGAACAAACACCATTGATGTCAGGCCGGGCAAAGGGTTTGGTGACCGCCGCTCCGGACGAGTGAAAACGCTAACCGCCGACGATGCTAAATCGTTGGAGAGTCTACCTTTTGTCGACAGTGTCACGCCGTCTTTATCCAACAGCTTAACCGTGCGTTACGCCAATCAGGATGCAACCGCGTCTGTGGAAGGGGTTGGGGAAGATTATTTCCGTGTGCGCGGTTATGAGATTGCCAAAGGTCAGTTTTGGGATGAAGAGAGCGTGAACTCACTCGCCCAAGAAGCAGTGATTGATGACAACACCAGAAAGGAAATGTTTGCGGATAGAAATCCGATTGGTGAAGTGATTTTTCTTGGTTCATTGCCAGTGCGTATTGTGGGTGTCACGCAGAAAAAAGAAGACGCGTTTGGTAACAGCGACGCGCTGAAAATTTGGGTGCCATACACCACTATGTCGGGACGCATGATGGGACAACGCTACCTCAACGGCATTACTGTACGGATTGATGAGAACGCCCCAAGTGCGGCGGTAGAGCAGAGCATCATCAACTTGTTAAAAATGCGCCACGGTACAGAAGATTTCTTCACGATTAACACTGACACCATTCGTCAGAGCATCGAGAAAACCACCGCAACCATGACGTTACTGATCTCAGCGATTGCGGTGATCTCACTAATTGTCGGCGGAATTGGCGTAATGAACATTATGTTGGTGTCGGTGACAGAGCGCACGAAAGAGATCGGTGTGCGAATGGCTGTGGGTGCGCGGCAAGCGGATATTTTGCGTCAGTTTTTGATTGAAGCGGTACTGGTGTGTTTGTGTGGTGGCATTGCTGGTATTGGCTTGGCGTTTTTGATTGGTTTTGCATTCAGTACATCTGGCAGCAGCTTCCAAATGATTTACTCAATGAACTCGATCATCTGGGCGTTTATTTGCTCAACGTTGATTGGCATCGCTTTCGGCTTTTTACCCGCTCGCAATGCCGCCAAACTCGATCCGATAGAAGCGCTAGCGAGAGACTAAAAATGAGTAACACAATGAAATTCAAAACTCGATTGGTCGCGGCTGCCTTAAGCGCAGTGTGGTTGTCAGGTTGTGGTTCGCTTATGCGTAGCGACTATCAAGCTCCTGAGGTGCAAGTGCCTGCAAATTGGCAACAGATGCATGTTGCGGGTGATGTCAG
This sequence comes from Vibrio sp. Vb2131, assembly GCF_033338535.1. Taxonomy (NCBI): domain Bacteria; kingdom Pseudomonadati; phylum Pseudomonadota; class Gammaproteobacteria; order Vibrionales; family Vibrionaceae; genus Vibrio; species Vibrio sp. Vb2131. Next base: position 203,134 of record NZ_JAWOSW010000005.1, on the reverse strand, counting down.
TATGGATCCTTGGTGGTTGGCGTTTAACGACCCAACGCTTAATCAATACATTACTCAGGTGTTGGCTCAAAACAACGATTTGACGCTGGCAACGCTAACGCTAAAGAAAGCGCGTTTACAGCTGGGTTTAGCGCAAGATGACCTTTTCCCTACGTTGAGTTCTTCCACATCAGGACAAGTTCAAAAATCTCTTGATGGCGGGGAATCGGCAGATAGCTACAGCACTAACTTGTCCGTCAATTACGAGTTGGATTTGTGGGGAAAAATCTCGGCGGACGTTGACCAAGCCAAGTGGACGGCGATGGCAAGTCAACAAGATCGCGAGGCGACCGCACAAAGTTTGGTGGCAACGACGGCATCGTTATATTGGCAAATCGGCTATCTGAAACAGCGCTTAAACCTCAGTCAGCGTAATGTGGAAGACGCAGCTCAAACGCTACAATTGATTGAAAAACAGTACCAACTTGGCGCTGTGGATCAGTTAGATGTGCTTGAAGCCAAACGTACGTTGGCAAGCTTACAAGCGCAGCAAAGTGAGTTTGAACAGAGTTTACTTGAGGCAAACAACGCCTTTGCGATTTTGTTCAATCAACCGCCGAAGAGCATCAGTGCAAACATCCAAATGCTGCCTGAAGGCGATATGCCATCGTTGAGTGTTGGTGCTCCGTCTGATTTATTGATCCGCAGACCCGACATTAAAGCAGCGATTTATGAAGTCAAAGCCGCGCTAGCAAATAAAGACGCAGCAGATTTGGACTACTTGCCCAAGCTGACGCTCACTGGGGCTCTGGGTGGATCATCACAAGCGCTTAAAGACCTGCTTTCCAACCCGATTGGCAGCTTAGGTGTGGATATGACGCTACCGTTTTTGCAGTGGAATGAGATGAAAAATAGCCAAGCCATTGCCGATTTAGACTATCAATCGGCCATTGTGAGTTATCGCCAAGTGTTGTACGCCGCATTCCAAGATGTCGAAAATGCCTTGTCAGCACGCGAAAAATTGAAGTATCAGGCGGCGCGTTTACAAGAGCAATATGATGCCGCAAGTGCCGCTGAGTCCATTTATGCTGCGCGGTATCAGTATGGCTCGACGTCGATCATGGACTATTTGAATGCACAAGAAGACACCAGAAACGCGCAAGCTTCTTTGTTGGAAAACCGCTACAACCAGTTTCTCACTCAGGTTACGCTTTACCAGTCTTTAGGGGGAACCGACGTTGCGCCGTTGTAATTAGGGGTCAGCACACACTAGCGAAGCGCCATGCAACAAAGCTTTTTTTGAAGGTATTACTGGTCCCATGAATGGGACCAGTAATAAAAGCTTAAGTTACTTGGCGAACTTCTTGAAAGGTGCATCAACCGGGGTGTCAGCTAGGTGATTGGTGTAGTTACTCATCACTTTTTGCGCTAGACCAAGTACAATTTCAAGCAGTTGCTGCTGTCCGTAACCTGCCGCAAAGAACTTCTCTATCTGAGACTCTTCCACTACACCACGTTGACGCACCATTTGAAGCGTTGTTTCTCGTAGTGTTTCAAGTTTTTCGTCTGCCAATGGTGTTTGGTTGACGAGAGCATCAACAATCTCCTGATCCACTTTCATTGACGCCGCGATCGCACTATGAGCAGGAACGCAGTAGTGACAACCATGTTCAACGTTGATGGTTTGCCATACGACGGTCAATTCTTCTGCGTTAAATGATGTTTGTTGAAAGAGCTCATGCACAACTTGATAACCCTCAAGCAAGGTTGGCGCTTCAGCCATAACAGCATGAAGATTTGGTAGCATGCCAAACGCTTTGACTGAATTTTCAATCAGATGCTTTGATCCTTCGGGTGCGTTTTCTGCGGTATACAGTTTAAATTCTGCCATGTTTAAATCTCCTGTAATTGGATATGAGCGAATTAGGCAAGAACAGGATAGTTGATTTTGAGCGGTCGCTCAATATAAAATTGAGCATATGTTCAAAATTGATAATTGCTCATGGCGAATACAAAGAAATTCCAACGTGATGAAGTGGTGAAAGCCGCCTCGGATCTATTCTGGAAGAAAGGTTTTCATGCAACATCTACACGTGATTTGCAAGATAGCGTTAATCTGCGTCCTGGAAGTATCTATGCGACGTTTGGGTCAAAAGAGGGGCTATATTGTGAAGCGCTAAAAATGTACGTTGCGAACTTACAAGCCCTGTTTGAGTTGCATTTAGCTCAGAACACAACGGTTCTAGATGCAATAGAAGCTTTCGCGATTGATGTGGTTATCAATCAGCGAGACTCCAATCCCAGTGAAGTGTGCATGTTAGTCAAATCAGCAAGTGAATTTGCTGAGGATTTTAATGCGCTGCGCAATCAAACAAACAGCTTAGCAAACCAATTTGAATCTTTTCTTGCAAAGCTGTTTGAGCGAGCAATCGAGAATGGCGAAATTGAAGCCCAGGATACATTGCTTCTTGCTCAGTTGTTCCAGGTTCAGTTTACGGGTATACGAGCCTACTCATACCGCAGTGATGATGAAACCTTAAAGACGTTGATCTCTATTATGGTGAACAGCTTCCGCGGTAACGTACCAAAACAGAACGCTGAATGAGACTGCTCAAAGTCAACGTCTCTAAATCAACGGCTTGAACTAAGCGAGCTCAAATAAACCCGTTATCAGGGGTCGATATCGATAAAAAATGACCACGAAGCATCGTGGTCATTTTTATGCAGATTAACTTGCAATGAACAACAACGGCTTATTAAAAGCGAAACTCTTCTAAGTTATTGCTGCTTTCTAACATTTTTTCAGCCACATAACGATGCGTTGCTGTGGTTGGGTGAGTCACATCCCAGAACACGAACTTATCTGCGCCAGATGCTGCACATTCAGAACGTAATGAGTGAGTGTACATGTAGTCAACAGAAGATGAACGGTTGATGTCTAAGCAAGGGTCGCTTGCATTTACGAAACCGTGTTCTTCTGGTGCCGAGGTTAACTTCTCAAACAGTGCGTGTGTATCAAACAATGCGATGTTGTAGCCTTGGGCTTTGTAGTACATCGCTTGTGCTTTGATGAACTCGTTCATCTTCAATACTTTCGCACGAATCGTTTCAATTTCTTCCTGTGTTGAGTATTTGAACTGTGGTGCTTTGGTTGCATCAGGCAGTGTCATCAACATGAAGTTCTTCGCGCCAGCGTCTGTTAAACGAATCAGAGCTTCAGCGTAATCCGCTTTTACTTCCGGCACGCTACGGTTGTAGTTCATGAAATCATTTAAACCAAACTCTAACGTAAACAATGTGTTAGCAGGGTTGTAGTTCTTCGCCAGCTTTGTGTAGGTTAAGTAAGAAGAAACTTGTTCGCCGACACCAGTTAGCGCGATGTATTGGTTTTCACCTGCTGCGCCACCAACTGCCCAGTTGTATAGCGGTAAGTTTTTGGCTTTAGCAACGTATTCCGTCCAAACAAAACCGTTTGAGAAGTGACCCAAGAACCAGCTATTCGGGTTAGGGAAGCGCCATTGGGACGCGTTAAAGATGTTGCCTGTATCAGACAAGCTATCGCCCAAAGCCACTACCTTGTTGATTTGATCTGGTTGCATTGCAGCATCATTGCTCCAGATCGTGTGGTTATAAGAATAACGATTGTCAGCAGCAAAAAATGTAATGTCTGCGTTCTCGTTCGCTAGATCTAGTGTTTCCTCACAACGCTGGCGAATTACGTTTTGTGAGGTATTGGTGTAGAACATGTTTTTAAATGAAACAGAGCTCCACCAATAACCATCGATAGTGAAGTCACTACCATCTTGGTTTTTTGCCCATTTCCAATCGGTAGCCGCATCGTCCTTAGAGTGGCTCGTACGATACCAGCATCGAACGTACGTATAAGTTTGATTTTCTTGCGCGCTAACCACTTCAGCCGCAGAAACCATTGCTGGTGATAAAGTTGGCTCCTCTGCAATGGCGGAGGCAAGCGGAAGTAATGCAGTTAATAGTGTGATTGTTTTTTTCATCATTCACTCTTCTTGTAATGGTTATTGTTCCGAATGCGTGAATACGCTCGGCTATAACAGTATTTAGATGAGAATTTTTCTCACTAAACCTTCTAATTCTGAGTAAATGCTCAAGACAGTCAACAACTAAATATTCAATATTTCAGTTTTGGCACCACGGTCAAAAAATCCATTCAGCATAGCAATCGATTAAATGGGTTATATTTAGAATAATTACTCACTAACATTAATTTAACATTCACTTTTTGTTAATTAAGTAATTGCTTTATAAGGTTTTGTTGATGATTTTTAATGTTAACTTAAAGTGTTTATTGAATGATCTTTTGTACAAATTTGTATATTCATGAAACAAATTGTTTGGCATTTTTGCTCTGTAAACTATAGCTGAAGCTCTCATGCAAACATCATGATGATGACTTTTCATGAGAATATAGTGAATAAAAATTAGCTCAAATAAGGAATAGGGCAAATGCACTACACAACAAGTAAAAAACAAGGCTTATTTTCGTTGTCTGCCGTAGCAATAGCACTGACCACTTCGATGTCAGCGTTTGCGGCTCCACCAATGGGATTTGATGAATCTAAGTTACCGACGAAGTACATCGTCAAATTCAAAGAAGATGCAGTCAGCCGTTCTTCAATGGGTGGTAACTCATTCTGGGGGCCACGAATCGCGCAGGAGTCTGTTCTAGAACAGGTGAAGGCACGTAAGGTGGAAAAACTGGGCAATCGCGCCATTTACAGCGTTGAATTGGATGGCGATGACTTAGAGCCGCTTCGTAACCGTAGTGATGTGGAATACGTGGAAGTCGATCCACCTCGCTATTTGCTCAGCGAAACGACCCCATGGGGATATGAAGCGGTTAATGCTCAACTGCTAGCTGACTTCAATGCGGGTAATCGCACTGTATGTATTATCGATTCAGGGTACGACATTTCGCACAACGACCTAAGCGGTAACCGCGTTGCTGGTACTAACGATAGTGGTACGGGATCATGGAGTGATCCGGGTAACAACAATGCCCACGGTACTCACGTCGCGGGTACGATTGCTGCGATTGCCAACACCGAAGGTGTAAAGGGTGTGATGCCAAACCAGAATGTTAATTTGCACATCGTGAAAGTATTTAATGAATCGGGTTGGGGTTACTCATCTGGGCTTGTTAAAGCAATCCAGACCTGTGCCGATAATGGTGCTAACGTTGTGAACATGAGCCTTGGTGGTAGTCAATCAAGCCGAACTGAGCAAAATGCACTGCAAAATATTTACGATCAAGGCGTTCTATTGATCGCCGCTGCGGGTAATGATGGCAATACAGCGCACAGCTATCCAGCTTCTTATGACTCAGTGATGTCTGTTGCGGCTGTTGATAATCAAAATGATCATGCGGCGTTCTCACAATCTACTAATCAAGTTGAGATCTCAGGCCCGGGTGTGGCGATCTTATCAACGGTTACGGTAGGTGAAGGTAAACTTTCTGATATTACCTTGAATGGTGTAAGCCAGTTTGATCGTGGGATTGTTCCTCACAATCGTTTGATCAATAACGGTTCTTCGTATGTTCCGGATCCAATCGCGGGTTCAGTAACGGCAACGCTAGATAGCTGTGATGTATCTGGCGGTAACGTTAACTGTGGTGATATGTCGGGCAAAATTTGTTTGACTGAGCGTATCGGCAACCAGTCTTCAGGAAACTACCCTGAAGTAGATGCGGTTCAGGCTTGTTACAATGCGGGTGCGCGAGCTGCAATCGTATACAGCAACTCTGAACTACCTGGTTTACAAAACCCATTCTTGGTAGACACAAACAACGCTTATCGTATGGTTTCGGTAACGGTTGATCGTGCATTTGGTCAAGAGCTGTTGGGGTATGTTGGTCAGGAAATTACTGTTGCAACAACCTCTGGTGAAGATTACGAATACTACAATGGTACATCAATGGCGACACCGCACGTAACGGGCGTAGCTGGCTTGGTGTGGAGTTACCACCCAACCTGTACAGCAGCGCAAGTGCGTAATGCCCTAGTGAAAACTGCAACAGATATTGATGTTGCTGGTCGAGACAACCGTACTGGCCACGGCCTAGTTAATGCTGAAGCGGCGAAGCTGTTCTTGGACGCTGGCTGTAATGGACCTGATGGTGGTAGCTCTTCGGATTCTAGCTTCTCAAATACCAGCCCTGTTGCGATTCCAGATAATAAATCTTCTGGCGCAATCAGTGCAGTAGAAGTCGATCGCTCTGGTGATTCAGGCACAGTAAGTATTGACGTTGATATTAGCCACACTTACATCGGTGATCTACGAGTGACTTTAACGTCACCGACTGGTGGAGAAGTTGTACTTCACAATAATACTGGCGGCAGCGCTAACGATATAAAAAACACGTTCCAAGTGGACTTCTCTGGTTTTGAATCGCAAGGTACATGGGAACTAAAAGCGGTAGACAGTGCCAGAAGAGACACAGGCACCATCAACAGTTGGACTCTGACCTTTCAATAAGGAGTGACTATGAAGAAGTTGACCTTACTTTCTTTGTCTGCGGTAGGCGCTACCGCACTATTGGCAATCGGACTGAGCTCAAGCAGCTTGGCAAACAATCAAGGATTTCCTCTCGTGGATGAACGCCAAGATCAAGCCGAGCAGCAACCTGCACGTTACTTTGTTAAGTATCATGAAGGAAAAGAGAGCGAAGTGAGAGCGCTTCTTCGTCAGCACAACATTGAAGTTGTCGACGCTCTGGTGAAACAACACGTGTTGGTTGTGGTGGGTGAACAGGCGGAAGTCGATAAGCTCGCCGCTCACGATGCGGTCGAATACACTGAGCAAGAGCCGACAAGAAAGCTGCTATCTAACGGAAATACGCTTCAATAAGCCAAACCTCCTTAAGATAGTGCCAAAAAGAAAAACGCCCCTCACGTGAGGGGCGTTTGTTTTCTATGATTATTTTTTATGACTGGTTTCTTCTAAAGCTAGTCGCTTGCTATGACGAGATATTCTTGAAGATTGATGCCGATGAGCCTACTCCCGCATCAATCAAGTCAGTTATCAGCTAGTCATATTCAGACTAACTACTTAGCGAACAATCAGACCCAGTAGGATACCAACAGCGCCGAAGTCTGCGTCACTAAAGGTCGTGTTAGCAAAGCCTAGGTCGCCCAGTACTGGCATTAGGAATACTGGTAGGAAGGTAATCAGTAGACCTTGTGCAAAAGCACCCAAGATTGCACCGCGACGACCGCCTGTAGCGTTACCAAATACACCTGCCGCAGCACCTACAAAGAAGTGTGGAACGACACCAGGGATAATCACAGTAAGCCCCATCACGTAAAGTAGGAACATACCCAAAAGACCCGCCGCAAAGCTCGATAGGAAGCCAACCAATACTGCGTTTGGTGCGTATGGGAATACAACCGGACAATCAAGCGCAGGTTTTGCGTTTGGCACTAGTTTGTCTGAGATACCTTTAAATGCTGGAACGATTTCTGCGATAACCATACGTACACCTTGAAGGATAACGTACACACCACCGGCGAATGTGATGGATTGCATCAATGCGAACATGAACCAGTGCTTACCACCACTGACTTCGCGTACAAAGTCACCGCCAGCGAAGATACACGTCACCATAAAGATGATGCCCATGGTGAATGAGATTGCTACTGGCGTATCACGTAGGAACAACAAGCTCTTAGGTACGTTCATCTCTTCAGTAGAGTGTTCTTTGTTACCGAGCTTGCTGCCAATAAAGCCAGCTAGCACGTAAGAAAGGGTAGAGAAGTGACCAATCGCAACGTCGTCAGAACCTGTTACTTGCTTCATGTACTTGTGAGCAATCGCAGGGAAGAACACCATCACAGAGCCCACAACTAGAGAGCCAAGCGCGATCAGTGGAACGCCTTTCATGCCGCTAGAAGCAAGGATTGCTGCTACCATCATCGACATAAATAGTGTGTGGTGACCCGTTAGGAAGATGAATTTCCATGGCGTGAAGCGAGCGATCAAGATGTTCACTAACATACCGAAGAACATGATCATCGCCATCTCTTTACCAAACGCTTCTTGCGCGATAGAGACGATAGCTTCGTTGTTTGGAACCACGCCAGTGATGCCAAATGCGTGTTGGAAAATCGTCGCAAAGTCACCCAGAGAAGTCACAACCAGACCAGCACCCGCGCCAAGCACGATGAAACCTAGAATGGTTTTTACCGTGCCTTTAATACACTCGGTGACCGGTTTTTTCTGGGCAATTAAGCCGATTAGGGCGATGAGACCTACCAGAACCGCCGGCTCTGATAGGACATCGTTCATTAAGAAACTGAAGAATTCCATAACGCCACCTTATAGAGCGCCAAGCTCTTGAAGTGCCACAGATAGACGCTCTTTCATTGCCACTTTGTCGACCATGTTATCAAGCGCAACGATGCGAGGTTCAACGCCAAGCGCGTTCAACTGTTCAACGATGTCGTTAGTACCGATGAAGATGTCACAATCCGTACCTTTTGCAGAACCTAGATCGATATGATCCACTTCTGCGTTTACATTCAATTCTTTCACGATGCCTTTGATGCTCATTTCCATCATTAGGCTAGTACCAAGACCGTGACCGCAAACAACCATAATTTTCATAATTCAGACCTTTTCTTTTTATAGGGGTGTATGCCCATTTTTTAAGGGCACATCAGGAGTTAGTATTTTTCGATGATCGCTAGAACATCTTGTGTGTTTTGAGCCGTGCAGATGGCTTCTACATGCTCTTCATTCATAAACAACTCAGCCAGTTTAGAAATCGCATCCACGTGTGAGTTACTGTCTGTCGCGGCTAGCGTAACCAGCATTTTCACTGGATCGTTACCTTCAGAATCGAAGTTCACGCCGTTTTGAATCACCGTGATGGCAAGAGACAAACGGTTAACGCCATCTTCAGGGCGAGCGTGTGGCATTGCCATACCAGGACCTACCACGTAGTAAGGACCGAGCTCTTCGTGTGAGCGGTAAATAGCGTCCACGTAGCTTGGCTCAATCGCGCCATTTTCAATCAGTGCTTCACAGGATTTGCTCACCGCATCTTTCCAGTCAGTAGCATCAGAATGGATGCGAATCACATCAGAGGTAATCAGTTCACGTAGCATTGGATCTTTCCGGTTTGTTGTTTTGTTGATGGGTACTTTATCGATCAATTTGTCAGAAAAACCTGAGAATGATCACAAATGGTAGCGCTATCTGATAGCGCTATCATAAATTGTGATAGCGCTACCATTTTTATCAGTCATCCGAGTTTCATATGCTTGTGATCGACTTCTAATGCGCTAATATCAAAACCACTAAAACGCTGTGGTAAGATGTCGCGGCAGAAAATAGAGAACACTAAATAAGAACAATGAGCGAACCTCGCAAACGAAGAAGTACTGGCAATGTCACCTTGGCGGACGTCGCTAAAAAAGCCGGCGTAGGCACCATGACGGTGTCGCGAGCATTACGAACGCCCGAGCTAGTATCTGACAAGCTGAGAGAAAAGATTCAACAAGTGGTTGATGAGCTCGGCTATATCCCGAATAAAGCGGCAGGGGCTTTGGCGTCTGCTGAAAGTTACTCCATCGCTCTTATCATTCCTTCCCTGTTTGAAAAAGCGTGCGCGCTTTTCTTACCGAGCTTTCAACAAGCGTTGAACAAGGCGGGTTATCAGTTGCTGCTTGGCTACAGCGACTACTCGGTAGAACAAGAAGAGAAACTGCTTTCGACATTTCTTGAGAGCCGTCCAGCCGGAGTGGTGTTGTTTGGTAATGAACACAGCCAACGAACCAATCAACTTTTGGAAGCCTCGAACACGCCAGTATTGGAAATTGCTGAGTTAAGTTCGAAAGCCAGTTATCTCAATATCGGTGTTGACCATTTTGAGGTGGGTAAAGCCTGTACCAAGCATGTGATTGAGCAAGGCTTCAAGAACGTGGGCTTCATTGGTGCGCGTGGGGATCACTCCACTTTGCAACGTAAGCTACACGGCTGGCAAAGCGCGATGATTGAGAACTACCTTGCACCGGACCATTTCTTAACCACCCACGAAGCGCCATCTTCACAATTAGGTGCGGAAGGGTTGGCAAAGTTATTGCTGCGCGATTCAAGTTTGAATGCTCTGGTATGTAGCCATGAAGAGATTGCGATTGGCGCGTTGTTTGAGTGTCATCGCCGAGTGCTGAAAGTCCCGACCGACATTGCGATTATTTGTTTGGAAGGCTCTTCCATGGGTGAGCACGCCTACCCAAGTTTGACCTGTGCGGAATTCGATTACGAACGTATGGGGACGAAAGCCGCAGACAAGTTACTGCAAGCCATTAAAGGTGAGCCGGTAGAGCATGCAACGGACATGGGCTTTAAACTAAAACGCCGAGCGAGCACTGCGATCAACTAATTTTATTTGGTTAGATACTAAAACGCGATACAAAAAACCTCTCAATGCTGAGAGGTTTTTTATGCGTGAGAATCGTGATTGTCGACTAAGGACGTTCACCTGCCGCTAGGCGACGTTCGATATCAGCAATGACTTCTGGGAAGTCGGCAATCGTATCGATTAGGTAGTGAGGAGAGCTTTTAATCAGCTTTGCTCGCGCCTTTTCACGAGCAGCATTAAGCGTTGCTTCATCCGCAGCTTGGTATTCTTCAAACGTTAGACTGGCTTCGTTACCAGAAAGCAGCAAGCCAACGGTCCACATACCGGCGTTGTGACCTTCGTCGATACCCGGTGCGGCGTCATCCACTTTGATACACGCATTAACGTCGGTAACATTCAGCTCAATCACGTTTTTCAGTGCCATAAATGGTGCAGGGCGACCACCTTGCGGTAGGTCATCCGTTGCTACTACGTAATCTGGCTTGTAACCGTAATCCGCTGCCACTGGAATCAGCACGTCCATCACTTCGCGGGGGTAACCAGAACAAGAACCGATCTTGATGCCTCTGTCTTTCAGACCGTTCACAACTTCAATCGCATTCAGGATTGGGTCTGCATGGTCAGCCACTTTTGCTTTTTGCAGAGGCATAAATGCTGCGTAGATAGCGTCGATGTCTTCACTGGTCATTGAGCGACCAAACTTCTCATTCCAACGTTTATCAACTGCAGGGATACGACCCACAGCTTGGATGTGATCCCACTTACCAAGCCCCATTGGTTCGCGCGCTTCCTCAAGATCGATATCGAAATCAAAGCCTTGTTTGAACGCTTCCACAAAGATACTGGTCGGTGCAAAAGAGCCGAAATCGACGATAGTGCCAGCCCAGTCAAAGATCACTGCTTGAATTGGTGAGTTGCTCATGTTCAATCCTTTTTCTTGCTTGCCAGAGCGCTGCCTACACATTGGAACCGCGCTCTGGATAAATTGGTTTTTGTTGAGGTCAGTCGACCCTAAAAGTAGTTAAAGTCTTTACACACTTTGGCGATCGCTTCTTCGAAGATCGCCAACGCTTCTGTCAGTTGTTCGCGGGTGATGATCAGCGGTGGGCTGAGTTGAATCACATTGCCTTGCGATACCTTGAAGCTCACGCCATTGTTGAGGCACTGGTATAGCACAGCTTCCGCTTCGTCATACGCGCGCGATTTGCTCTCGTGGTCGGTGACCAGCTCAATGCCCCATAACATGCCGATGCCACGAACATCACCAATCACTGGGTACTTGGCTTTCATCTCTAGCAGCTTTTCACGCATGAACTGGCTGTCGGCTTTGGTTTTATCTAGCAAGCCGTCTTGCTCAATGGCTTCCATGGTTGCCAGTGCCGCAGCACAACCGATAGGGCTCTTCTCGTGAGTGTAGTGACCCATGGAGATTTGCTCGGCGGTGTTGTATTTGTCTTTGGTTACCATGGCTGCGATAGGCACTAAGCCTCCGCCCAAACCTTTACCGACGCAGAGCATATCTGGCTCGATGTCGTAGGCTTGGTAGGTAAACCATTCACCGCTGCGACCCATGCCGTTAGGGATGTCGTCGATGATCAGCATGACATTGTGTTTGTCACAGATTTCTCGAATGCGTTTCCAGTAGGCTTTGCTTGGCACTTGTACGTCGGTATTACGAACCGCTTCTGCGATAAATGCGCCCACGCCGCCTTCTTTCTCAATCACGTATTCAAGGTAGTCGGCGTAATGCACGTCGCTGCCGTCCGCAACTGGGAAAGCGCCACGGTAAGATACGGCTGGTGGAATGCGCTCAACACCTGCCATTAATGGTCCCATGCCTTGGCGGAAACACGCTTCGCCACCTACTGAGATGGCATCCAACGATGCACCGTGGAAGGAATCCCACAGAGACACCACCTTGTAGTTGCCCGTGATGTGGCGCGCTAGTTTAAGTGCCATGCCAACCGCAGATGTGCCACCCGGAGCAAACAACACGCGGTTCAATTCGCCGCCACAGATTTGGGTGAGTTTTTCGGCACATTCAATCGCGGTCTCGTTGGTAAAACGACGTGGTGAAAACGGCAGTTTGGCAATTTGCTCTTGCACGCGTTTAATCACATGCGGATGACCGTAGCCCAGCTGATGGACGTTATTGCCATGGAAGTCCATGTACTTTTTGCCGGTAGCATCTTGGATATAGATGCCTTCTGCTGCTTCCAAGGTATCTAAGCAAGGTGTCGACATTGCTTGATGAAGAAAGACCTCTGAATCACGCTTTAGTAATGCTTGCGTGCGTTCGTCGTCCATCGATGCATTCCAAGCTTGGCGCGCTGGTGTCGTGTTGACATCACCTTCGCTGCGGAAATGAGTCGGTTTGATATTCTGAGTCATAACGCTCTCTCAATCAGAAGGCTGCTTTACGCAACTTGCCAGTACATTGCTTTTTCAATTGCACCGATTAAGCGCTCGATATCTGCTGGGTAAACTTCTCCAATGTTGCCGATGCGGAAGCAATCTGCGTTCGATACTTTACCCGGATAAATCACAAAACCTTGCTCTTTCAAACGTGTGTAGAACGCTTTGAATTGGTAATCACTGTGCGTTGGAGAGTAGAAAGAAGTGATGATTGGCGAGTGAAGGTCATCATTCAGTAGTGGCTCAAACCCCAAAGAACGCATACCTGCAACCAGTGTTTTCTGGTTAGTTTGGTAACGGTTATGACGAGCTTCAATGCCGCCTTCTTGTTCCAGCTCTAACAAGGCTTGGTAGAAAGCGCGAACCGTGTGCGTTGGAGACGTGAAACGCCATTTACCGTGGTTCACTTCCATGCAGTGCCACTGGTCGTAAAGATCAAGGCTCAAAGAACGTGCCTGACCTTGGCACTTTTCTAGCTCAGTTTGTTTCGCAATCACAAAGCCAAAGCCCGGCACGCCTTGAATACATTTGTTTGCAGAGCTGATCATAAAATCGATGCCTAGCTCTGCGATATCGATAGGAATGCCACCAAAGCTCGACATGGCATCGAGAATCACCACTTTGCCGTGTGCTTTTGCTGCAGAAGCAAATTCCTCAATTGGGTTAAGCATGCCAGTGGTTGTCTCGCAGTGAACAATCGCCACGTGTGTGATCGCAGGATCCGATGCCAATGCAGTTTCCACCTCGTTCAAGTGTGGCTGTGATGTTTCGCCTGGGGAAACTACATGGCATGGAATATTTAGGTAATCAGCGATCTGAGCGATACGTGCACCGTACGCACCGTTGTCGACAACCAACAATTTTCCATCTTTGCCAATGGCGCTGCCAATCGTCGCTTCTACTGATGCGGTGCCGCTACCTTGCATTAGTACGCAGGTGTAGCCGTCTTGTTGAGTCGCCAGTTTTACAAGCTTAGTGCGGATCACTTCTACGATGTCTTTGTTGTATTCATCATCCCAAGTACACCAGTCTTTAAGCATGGCTTCACGTACCGTTTCAGAAGTAGATAGAGGACCTGGAGTCAGTAGTAGGTATTCGTTTTTCATCTCGATTTCCATCAGAATAGGCTAATTGGTCTACACCAAATTTCCAGTTCACTCTAGCGAGGAAGAAAAGGGCAGTAAATAGGCGAATCTCCAATTTCATAAAACTTTAATATCCAGAAAATGGCGGATCAATTGAACGATTATTCATCGATAATTTTCGTAAAACTGCCATTTAATGGTCATGAATTCGTCACAAAGGCTCAGTAGGGTGGTTATCGTCAACTGGTACAGACCAAATGAAAACTTAGCCAAATTAACTGGAGAAAATGATGAAAAACCGTTTGATGAAAGGATCGCTGGCTGCACTTGTCTCTCTGCTAGCTACGAATGCAATGGCAGCACAGGAAGTCACGGTTTACACCGCTTTCGAAACTGACATTCTTGCGAAATACAAGTCTGCGTTTGAGAAAGATAACCCAGATATCAAGATTAAGTGGGTTCGCGATTCCACCGGTATCATGACGGCGAAATTGCTGGCAGAAAAGAACAACCCTCAAGCGGAAGTGGTTTGGGGTCTTGCTGGCTCGTCAATGGCACTGCTTAAAGATGAAGGTCTTCTTAAGCCATACACACCAAAAGGTTTGGAAGAGCTGCACGCGAACCTAAACGACCCTCAATCAAACCAAGCTTGGTTTGGTAACGATGCGTTCTTTAACGCAGTTTGTTTCAACGAAGCGGTAGCGAAACAACTTAACCTACCGAAACCAACGTCTTGGGAAGACCTAACGAAGCCGGTTTACAAAGGTCACATTGCAATGCCGAACCCAGCGTCTTCAGGCACTGGCTACATGCAGGTTTCTGCTTGGCTACAAAACATGGGTGAAGATCAGGCATGGAACTACATGCGTGACCTAGATAAGAACATTGCACACTACACGCACTCTGGCTCTAAGCCATGTGTTCAAGCGGGTATGGGTGAAGTGGCTATCGGTATTTCGATGGCAAGCCGCGGCGCGAAGCTGAAAACACAAGGTGCACCACTAGCGGTTATCACACCAAAAGGCATCGGCTGGGAATCAGAAGCCGTTGGTCTAGTAAAAGAGTCGGATGCAGCGAAACGTGTTGTCGACTGGTCAATCTCTAAAGCGGCAAACGAGCTTTACGTAGAAATGTACCCAGTGGTTGCACATAAAGAAGTGAAAGCTAAGGTTTCTAACTTCCCGAACGTTCAAGAGAACATGGCGAAGATGGACTTCGCGCAAATGGGTAGTAAGCGTGCAGAGATTCTAGCGGCATGGTCTGAGAAGTTCGACGCGAAATCAGAGCCAAAATCTTAATTGAATTTGCTCTAATTTGAATACTGAAATCCACCTCGGTTGAGGTGGATTTTTTGTTTTCTCTGTTATTTCAAAGTTTGCTGAAAGTAGATTCCTAGTCTCACCTAGGTTCGCTGGAATGACGAACTTAAGAAAGTCGGGAATCTCTAATTGTCACGTAAACAAACTTCGCTTCTCTTCATCTATTTGTCATCTTCTGGCTATAAATTTGTCATTGGAACGTAACACTCCAAAATTAAAGTTGGTATATACCATTTGGAGCGTGTGTTATGTCAACTAACCAACATTACCTAAATATTGAAAATGTAGTGAAGCAATTCGGACAGTTCACTGCATTAAAGAAAATCTCGCTAGCGATTGAAAAGGGCGAGTTTGTTTGTTTTCTTGGTCCTTCTGGCTGCGGTAAAACCACTCTGCTACGTGCCATTGCAGGTTTAGATTTGCCAACGTCTGGTGCGATTTTTCAAAACGGTCAAGAGACCACATTTCTACCACCAGAGAAGCGCGATTTTGGCATCGTCTTCCAATCTTACGCGCTTTTTCCGAACCTAACTGTGCAAGAGAACATTGCGGTGGGTTTGAAGAACGAAGGCATGTCTACCAAAGAAGCGTTAGAGAAGGTGGATTACTGGCTAGAAACCATTGGTCTTCCAACCTCTGGCGAGAAATTTCCTAACCAACTTTCTGGTGGTCAACAGCAGCGTGTGGCACTCGCTCGCGCATTAGCGTTGTCTCCGGGTCTACTGTTACTTGATGAGCCGCTGTCAGCGCTAGATGCAAAAGTGCGTGTTCACTTACGTGACGAGATTTGTAAGCTGCAACGCAAGCTTGGCATTACCACCATCATGGTTACGCACGATCAGGACGAGGCGCTGTCAATGGCGGATCGTATCGTGGTAATGAACCATGGCGTGATTGAGCAAGTCGGCACACCTCAAGAAATCTACCAACAACCAGCAACGCGCTTTGTCGCTGAGTTTGTCGGCAGCATGAACTTTATTGAAACCTCAGCCGCAACGGATTCTCAGGTACGCATTGCAGAAACCCTAATGCCAGCGCCAAGCTTGACCAATCGTAAGATTCAACGTGGTGACCGCTTCGACCTTGCGGTACGCCCCGAAAGCATCAAGTTCGTTGAAAACTACAACAACTCTTTACCTGTGCGAGTTACCGCTACCGAGTTTCTGGGGGCGTTTTTCCGCATTGATTGCGTATTGCAAAACGACGGCTCAACGAAAGCCATCGTAGTGGATGTACCTGTGGAAACGGTTCAAAAACTCAATATCAAGGCGGGCGATGTACGTTACATCCAGTTTGCTGAAGAAGGGCTGCATGGTTACGCCGTGCCCTCGGTTGATAAAGCGCTAGCAGCGTAGGTGTAAACATGGATGCGAAGACAATGACGATGAATAGCCTAACCACACAAGACAAAGCAAAATCCCTACTCGGACGTGTTAGCCGCGACAACCTTGTGTTGTTTGGCTTGCTCGCTGGCTTGTCGACCATGATGGTGCTGTTCATCTTAATGCCGCTTTGGGCAATGTTGACCAAGAGTGTGCAAAATGCCAATTGCGAATTTGTCGGTCTGGCAAACTTTGCGACGTACTTTTCCTCTTCAAGCTTGTGGGTGTCGGTGGGAAACACCTTCACTTTGGGCGTGATTGTGACCTCTGTAGTGGGTGTGCTTGCGTTTGGTTATGCCTACGCGCTGACTCGTTCATGCATGCCGTTTAAAGGCTTGTTTCAAATCCTAGGCACTGCGCCAATCCTTGCGCCTTCGTTGTTGCCGGCGATCAGTTTGATCTTCCTTTTCGGTAATCAAGGCATTGCCAAAGAGATGCTGTTAGGAAACTCGATTTACGGCGTGATTGGTATCTCGATGGGGTTGATCTTCTGGACCTTTCCTCATGCATTGATGATCTTAACCACTTCGCTGCGCACTTCTGATGCTCGCTTTTATGAAGCAGCCCGCGCACTGAAAACTTCGCCCATCAAAACCTTCTTTATGGTGACGTTACCTGCGGCGAAATACGGTTTGATCAGTACGCTTATCGTCGTCTTTACGCTGGTTATCACGGACTTTGGTGTGCCGAAAGTGATTGGTGGCAGCTACAACGTTCTGGCGACTGACATCTTCAAGCAAGTTGTGGGACAGCAAAACTTTGCCATGGGTGCAGTGACCAGCATCATGCTTCTATTTCCTGCGGTAATGGCGTTCGGCGCAGACCGCTGGGCTCAGAAAAAGCAAAAGAGCTTATTTGACACTCGCTCGGTGCCGTATCAGCCAGAACCTAACAAAGCGCGCGACAGCATTTGTTTGGTTTACTGCAGCATCATTTCTATCGCAGTGTTGGCAGTGCTAGGCATGGCGGTGTATGGCTCGTTAGTTACGTTCTGGCCTTGGAACAAAGCGCTGACGCTAAACAACTACAACTTTGCCGAAATGAGCACTTACGGTTGGAGCCCATTCTTCAACTCGCTAACACTTGCAGGTTGGACGGCAGTTATTGGTACAGCCATCATCTTTGTCGGTGCTTACTGCATTGAGAAAGGGCGTGCGTTTGGTCCAATTCGCCAAGTGATGCAAATGCTTAGCGTGGTGCCAATGGCGGTTCCGGGTATGGTGCTTGGTTTGGGTTACATCTTTTACTTCAACGATGCGAACAATCCTCTGAACGTGCTTTATGGCACCATGGCATTCTTGGTGATTAACACGGTAGTGCATTACTACACTGTGGGTCACATGACAGCCCTGACAGCGCTAAAGCAGTTGCCATCGGAGATTGAAGCCACGGCGGCATCGGTGAAGCTTCCTCAATACAAGTTGTTCTTTAAAGTGACATTACCTGTGTGTTTACCTGCGATTTTGGACATTGCGACTTACTTGTTTGTTAATGCATTGACCACCACTTCTGCGGTAGTATTCCTTTACTCAACCGATACGATTCCGGCTTCGGTCTCAATTCTGAATATGGACGATGCAGGTCAAACTGGCGCTGCAGCGGCAATGGCGGTGATGATTATGATGGCTGCCGCAATTGCGAAGATTGTTCAGATGACTTTGGGTAAATTGTTAGAGAATCGCACACAAGCTTGGCGCAAAAGATAAGGACACTTCGTGCAATACGTAAAAATTAAAGATTCGATTGTTGAACAGATTGAAGCGGGCATGCTATCGCCGCGTCAAAAACTGCCAGCAGAGCGTAAGTTGGCGGAGTCGTTCGATACTACACGCGTCACTCTGCGTGAAGCTTTATCACTGTTAGAAGCGGAAGGTCGAATCTATCGCGAAGATCGCCGAGGTTGGTTTATCTCACCTGAGCCATTGCGTTACGACCCTACCCAAACGCTAAACTTCCCGAACATGGCGAAAGCGCAAAATCGTGTGCCAAAAACAGAGTTGGTCGCAGCAAAAGGAACGTTGGCAAACAAACAAGCGGCGCGCTTGCTGGACTTGCAGCCTTTCTCGGATGTGTATCGAGTTGACCGTGTGCGATACCTTGAAGACAGGCCTGTGGTATTCGTAACAAACTACATTCGCCCAGAGCTGTTTCCGAACCTGTTGGACTACGATTTATCAAATTCACTGACGGACATTTATCGCGATCATTATGGCGTTACATATCAAAAGATTCGCTACCGCATTTCAACCAGCACTTTGTTGGGTGAAATGGCTCAAGCACTGCGCGCGACAGCCGGCACGCCAGCGATGGTGGTGGAGCGCATCAACTACAACCAACACGGTGAGTTGATTGATTGCGATATCGAGTATTGGCGACACGATGCCATCAGCATTGAATCTCTAGCGGAACTCAATCGTTAAGTGGATTTTCTCATTATCTAAGGCTCCATCTCGGGGCCTTTATTTTATTCAGACAGGAACATTGAAATGGATTTGTTGGCGATTGGTCTCGTCGTTTTTTCTGCTGTTCTCCATGCGGGGTGGAATATCCTTGGCAAAAGCAACTCAGGCTCTGGGCTCGCGTTTACTATGGCCGCCAGCTTTTCTGCATGTTTCATTCTTACCCCTTATTTGATTTGGTATTTGGTGACCATTGGCTGGACATCATTACCGAGTGAATTTTGGGGATTGCTGCTCATTAGCGGCATTTCACAAATGGTCTATCTAGTCGGTTTGATTGTCGCTTATAAGCACGCAGACGTGGGGGTGGTTTATCCAATTGCTCGGGCGTTGCCTGTGATGATGGTCGGCGCAATCAGTGTGGCATTAGGGCATGAATTATCCAGTCAGCAGTGGCTTGGATTCTTGCTGATAACCCTTGGTTGTATGCTGGTACCACTGACGAACTTTCGTCAGATGACGCTGAGCTCTTATTTGAATGTCGGTGTGTTCTGGGCATTAATTGCCGCAATAGGTACAACGGGTTACTCCGTGGTTGATAAAGAAGCGCTGAGTTTACTCACAGGACAAGCATCAGAGATCTTGAATGATCAGTACAGTGCAATCTTCTATTTGGGCGTGCAGTTTTGGGCAATTGGTATTCCTGCCCTTGTGTGGTGCTTGGTTACGGGCAAGCCAGATGAGATTAAGACAGCCTGGCATATCCGAAAAACAGCCAGCATGGCAGGGGTAATGATGGCATCCACCTACGGCTTGGTGCTGTTTGCGATGACCATGACCGACAACGTGAGTTTGGTCGTAGCACTAAGGCAAATCAGTATTGTGTTTGGATTGTTTATGGGGATTTGGTTTTTGTCTGAGAAATGGTATCTCACCCGAGGGCTTGGCGTTACTTCTATCGTGGCGGGGATCATTCTCGCGCTTGCGTATTGACCTATATTCACGAAAAAAGGCAGCGAATGAGCCTCTCGCTGCCTTTTGTATTAACTTGTAAGCCTTGTTTAAAAACGCAGTTGCGCACCAAACATCACGCCGCTAGAGTCAAAATCGCTGTTTTTTGAGTACACATATTCTGCATTCAAACCAAAGTGTTTATAGCTCCAGCCGATACCGCCAGCCGCTTCACCTCCGACACTTGAGTGTTCGATGTTCTTACTCTGACCGTTCACTTTATAAGTGTATTCGAGAGTGTAGAGAGTGACACCTGCCTTGCCGTACAGTTCGAAACCTGAACCCAGAGGATAGCTAGCATAGCCACTCAAGCGAGGTCCGGAGAAGCTCGTATCGGTGACTTCTGAAATCGGACTCACGAGTATCGAGCCGATACCGTCAAACGCGCCTTTATAACCTGCTTCGATACCAAAGTTATGTGTTGGCATGTAGCGGTAATATATTTCACCTAAGAACATGTCGCCTGATTCTTTGCTTGTCGGAGCATTGTAGTTCACATCGCCATAGCCAATGTTTGTACCTATGATGTGCTCACTGGTTTCTGCATTGGCTGACAAAGAAAAAGCCGACAACACTAAAGCAGTAATGAATGAATAACGCATGAACGCTTCTCCTTAGCTTTTAGCTTGCTCGCCTTTTAATATTTGTTCGAAAGTGATCTTGGTGTTGTCTAGCCATTCATAACGGCGACGATACATCGAACGCTTAGAGCGCGACATGCCTTCGATATCTCGACGGGGTGCATTTACATCAATTGAGTAAAAATGACGATTGTATTCGGTGCCGCCTAATTCTTGCCAGAGTGCATCGTAATCTGTTTTGATTCGCCCTTTGCTGTAGCGCTTAGCTGCGTAAGTATGGGACTGCGTTTTCACTGCTAGAATCGTGTTCACTTCCCAAATTTGTGCGAGCAAAGTGAGCAAGCTCACCATCAAGCTTTTTGGTCTCTGTCCGTAAAGCTTACGAGTTAGCTTTTTAATTTTCGCGTTGTTTTCTTCACTGCTTCGCGGTCCTTGTAAGCCGCCAATCATAATGCTGCGTCCAGATTCGATGTGACCGAGCGTAAAAGAGAGCGTGTAGAAGTTGCCATCTTCAGCGCTGTGCAGCACTAGGCTCATATCGCCTTCTTTTTGATAACGTGCTTCGTATACTAATCTCACCGAGTACAGGATTTCGTCAATTTCAAAAGAGGCTAATGTTAGGCCTTTCGAGTCTGTGTAGATTTCTTCGATTGTTTGTTTAGAAAACAGTTCTGAAA
Source organism: Vibrio sp. Vb2131 (assembly GCF_033338535.1). Lineage (NCBI taxonomy): Bacteria > Pseudomonadati > Pseudomonadota > Gammaproteobacteria > Vibrionales > Vibrionaceae > Vibrio > Vibrio sp. Vb2131. Next base: position 181,890 of record NZ_JAWOSW010000005.1, on the reverse strand, counting down.
TAGTTTTATAGTGATCAACTACCAAGTTAGAACGATCGAACGCTGAGTTGTTTTTGATGATATACGGACGAAACGGTTTCTCTAAAAACCGATGCGTACGTGTACAAAGCAACTCTAACAATGACGATTCAATATTGTCTGAAAGGTGCTTAAATGCACGTTTGTAATAAAGCGCACGTAAGATGAACTTAGCTCTGTAGGTCCAAATTGGCTTGTAGACATCAGCATAATCATCTGAGTAAATCGATTTGCTATGGTAAAAAATGGATTTGTTCGCGGTCATTTTCACTCCAGATTAACTTGTGCTCAATAGCGACAATTAAGAACCGACGGACGAGCAGCGAAGAACCCGAAAAGGAGGAATGCAAAGCACGACTGAAAAGAGGTGGTTTTTGCTGTGTCCGACGTTTTTGTAAGGTTTTGAACACTGTTCTTTTGCTGGAATTCTAAGAGAAAATTGACCTTAGGTATTGTATGGTTTGGTAAGGAAATGTCAGGTTGAAACCCATTGTTCAAAAGGAAGAAAATGCGAATGTCGGCTGAATATGACGTTGAGTTGCTAAGTTAATGTGAAATAAGTTGAACGAAAATTGAACATTATTTGAAATTGTTTTGACGTGTTTTAGGTCTTTATACGTACCTTATAAGTATCGAGCCAATTTTGGCTCGATGTAAAGGTAAGTAAGGAGAGGTTTATGAAACGCTTAACAACTTTAGCAAGTACGATTGCTCTGATTGCTGCACCTTCTATGGCTCTTGCTGGTGGTTATCATTGGACAAACGATACCGAAACTATCCATGGCGACGTAATGGATAGCAAACAAGCGGCTTATGAAATGGGCCGAGACATGATCCAAAGCTACCAAAATAAATCATCTGGACAACTCCGTGATGAGTTTACGAGCCTTACAACGTATGTTGATCGCCAATCGTTTTCTATCACTGACTCAAAAGTCATGGTAAATGAGTTCTTGCAAAGTGACGGGCAAGTTGTTTACCAGCCTATTCTCAATGTTCAATACGAGTACCGCATGCGTGATACCGGTAAATATTAACCAGTAAGACGGACTCGAATTGTTTACCACTAATATTTTTGCTGTTTGTTTTGGGGAGCCACGAGCTCCCCATTTTGTTTTTGTTGGAAGCGAAAATTCGCACACTCTCAGTGCAACATTTTCTATCGCTCAGCGTTAGATTTTCTTGCTCGTTGATTGTCATCATCGTTTGTAAAGTGTTTGCGGAAATGGATGTAACGCACTAACGAGGATACCCGATGACACATCATTCATATTGGTTCAAGCAGGCAATTGAAGCTGAGCAACGAGAAACGCCACAACCGTTACAGCAGAACATTAATACTGACGTTGCGATTGTTGGTGGCGGATACACCGGACTTTGGACCGCGATTATGATTAAGCAGCAATCTCCGGAAAAAAAGGTAGTCGTGATTGAAAAAGGCCTTTGTGGCAGTGGTGCATCGGGCGCAAACGGCGGTTGTATGCTGACTTGGTCGACAAAGTTTCCGACATTGAAACGGTTATTCGGTGAAGAACATGCTGCTTGGTTGGTAAAAGAGTCGGAACAAGCAGTGCTCGAGATTGACGACTTTTGTCAGCAGCACAACATCGATGCGCAATTATCGTTGAAAGGGGTTTATTACACTGCAACCAATCAGGCTCAAACTGGGGGAATGCAGCCAGTTGTGGACGAGTTAAAGCGATTAGAAGTGAACAGTTGGCGTCGTTGCTCGGTGGAGGAACTGCGTGCCAATGCGGGATCGCCGCGCAATATAGAAGGCTTTCACTCTCCAGTTGCAGCCAGCGTTCAACCTGCTTTATTGGCGAGAGGATTAAGACGCGTCGCAATGGAGTTGGATGTTGAAATCTATGAGAATACGCCGATGACGCGTCTAGATTATGGAAAACCTGCCACTGTCTGTACACCTAAAGGAAATGTTCAAGCGCAGCAGGTGGTGTTGGCATTGAACGCATGGATGGTGGAGCAGTTTAAACAGTTTAAAAACAGTATCGTGGTGGTCTCTTCCGACATGGTGATCACCAAGCCGCTTGGTGACGCACTACCTCAATCTGGTTGGCAGGCAGGTTCTAGTGTGTTGGATTCTCGTATTTTTGTACACTATTACCGAGATACGCCAGATGGCCGTTTGATGTTGGGGAAAGGCGGCAATCAGTTTTCTTTCAATAACCAAGTTGACGCAATGTTTAACAAGCCAACACGCTACCAAGGTCTACTGCGCAAGTCGTTCGATAAGTTGTTTCCTCATTTGAGAGGAGAGGAGTTTGCTTATTCATGGACGGGGGGCTCTGATCGTTCTGCTACTGGTTTCCCTTTTTTCGGCGAGCTAGATAAACAGAGCAATATCTTTTACGGATTTGGTTATTCAGGCAATGGTGTAGCGCAGACTCGAATGGGCGGAAAAATCTTATCTTCGTTGGCATTGGGAATCGATAATGAATGGACGAAAAGCGGTTTAGCCAAAGGGCCGTTGGGGCATTTCCCGCCAGAGCCATTCCGTTGGACGGGAGCAATGATGGTACGCAACGCGGTACGTCGCAAAGAGGAAGCAGAAGATAACGAGCAGACGCCATTCATCTGGGATAAGTGGCTAGCAAAACTCGCGGGACCAGCAGGCAAAGCGGATAAACTTGACTAAACTGAAGACTTTAGCCACAAACGAGACAGTTTGCAGTGAAAGTCATTGGGGCGCGATGAAGCCTTGTGTTAGCCTCTGTCTTTCAAGCTCAGATTTAAAAGGTGAGTCATAAAATGAAAGTATTCAGCAACTTCGATAGCGGCAGCATTCACGTAGTGAAAGCGGACGACAAAAACGACATCCAACTCAAAATTCCTAACGACAATATGTCGGAATTCTACCAGTGGTTCCACTTCCGTCTTGAGACAGAAGCCGAGCAATCACACACCATCAAATTGCTTGATTTGGCTAAATCGGCTTATCCAGAAGGATGGCAAGGTTACGATGTGGTTGCGTCTTACGATCGTGAAGAATGGTTCCGAGTACCGGCAGAGTTCGATGGCGACACGCTGACTTTCACTGTAATCCCTGAGCGCAGCTCAATTTACTTCGCGTACTTTGCGCCATACACGTACGATCGTCATTTAGACTTGTTACACATGGCACAAAGCGCGCACCACTGCCAACTTGAAACACTAGGCCACACATTAGACGGCAACGACATGAGCTTGCTTACTTTCGGTGAGCCAGAAGAAGGTAAAAAGAAAATCTGGATGATTGCACGTCAGCACCCAGGTGAGACGATGGCAGAATGGTTCATGGAAGGTATGGTCCAACGTCTGTTAGATGAAAACGACACGGTTGCGCGTGCATTGCTTGAAAAAGCGGTGCTTTACGTCGTACCAAATATGAACCCAGACGGTGGTATTCGCGGTCACTTGCGTACCAACGCAGTAGGTGTAAACCTAAATCGTGAATGGCAAACGCCATCAATGGAAAAGAGCCCAGAAGTCTACCTTGTGCGTCAGCGCATGCTGGAAACGGGTGTTGACATGTTTTTAGATATTCATGGCGATGAAGCGATTCCGTATAACTTCGTCGCTGGCTCAGAAGGTATTCCTTCTTACGATGAAAATCTTGCCGCTTTAGAGACATCATTTAAGCAAGCGTTACTGACTATTACGCCAGAGTTCCAAGATGAGATTGGTTACGATAAAGATGAGCCTGGTAAAGCGAATTTGACGGTGGGTTCAAATTGGGTTGCAGAGCAGTTCAAATGCTTGTCTTACACAATCGAAATGCCATTTAAAGATAACAACAATCACCCAGATCCACTTTACGGTTGGTCTCCTGAGCGTAGTGTCTTGTTTGGGCAAGATGTATTAGCTGCAACGTTAACCGTAGCGGATAAAATTTAGCGCGACGAGTTAACGCTTTTTCATTATTTCGAAAACAGCTCATTTAAATGAGCTGTTTTTTTGTGCTCTCCAGATCCACGCTCCCCTGTAAAAATTTGTTGCCATTCACAAGCTTAAATGATGATTCTTAAATTTGAGAAAGTGGCTTTTTATGGTGATTTGCGTCACAGAAAGTTGGCTTCTTTGTGATATTCTCCGCAACGAATTGACTATGGCTAAACCAACGCAACGAACTTTGTTTTTCGGTTGGGTATGCGGATGAAGCTCATGAATAGATGGTCTTGAGGTTACCTTTTTCCGTTTTACGTCATTGGCGTTTGAATATCATTTTTGATTCTTTCCTACGCTATTTAGCTATTTCTATTCGAAGAAAAGAGAAAGTTACGGCTTCATATTTTACGGCAGTATGCTGCCGCGATGTGTTGCTTTGTGTACAAGAAAAAGGAAAAGAATAATGAAAAAAATCGCTATAGCAGTGGCTACTGTACTTGCTGGTGGTGTGATCTCAAACGTTGCACTTGCTGACACTTACATGGGCGGTAAAATAGGTTACAACTCTCTAAACGATGCGTGTTACCTAAACGAACCTTGTGACGACGACAGTTTTGCAGCATCTATGCACTTAGGCTACAGCTTCAACAAGTACGTTGCAGCAGAGTATGGTGTTGATTACCTTGGTGACTTCACTGCAAACTTCAAAAAGCCTGGCCTAAACACCGTTGATGGTGATCTTTGGGCGTTGACGCTTGCTCCTAAATTTAACCTACCGCTAACGGATTCTTGGAATCTATTCGCGAAAGTTGGTGCTGCATACATGATGGCTGGTGACGAGAAAGATTTCGTACCAACTGGCTCTCTGGGTGCTGAATACCAAATCAACTACAACTGGAGCCTACGTGCTGAATACCAACGCTACCAAGATATGTCTGATGATGTAATTGAAGACATGGATTCAGATTTCTTCGGTATCGGTTTCAACTACAAGTTTGGTTCTGAGCCAGTCGTTCAAGAAAAAGCCGTTGAAGAGATGGTAGAAGCACGTCCTGCAACACGCATTGTAGATCACGTTTACCCTGCTCAAACAACAGCGACAGTACAATTCGACTTAGAAAGTGCAGAAGTGAAAGACACGTCGAACCTTTCTGGTACCGTTGATTTGATGAATACTTACCCACAAGCTCAAGTTGAGATCACGGGTTACAGCGATACGACAGGTTCTGCTGCTTACAACAAACAACTCACAGAAAAACGTGCGAAAGCCGTTGCTGACGAGTTCCAAGCAAAAGGTATTGCGGCTGAGCGTATGACAGTGAAAGGCATGGGTGAAGCTAACCCAGTGGCAAGCAACGAGACACGTCAAGGTCGTCAAATGAACCGTCGTGTTGAAGTGGTTGTTCCTGCGTTTGAATACCAAACAACTGAAAAAGCAGAATAATTCCTGCTTAAGATAAAGTTCCAAAAGCCAGCGTGTATCACGCTGGCTTTTTTGATCCCGCTTAACAAACTAAGTAGTTGTGTAGAAACATAGTTATATCGGGACGCTTTGACATATGCTCAACATACGTAAACTCAGCACCTTCATCAATTTGTCATCACCAGTTCATAGCATGACAGCTAAATGTCTGGGAGAATGATATGCAAAGTTTACCGCCGCTCAATTTGCTCCGAGCTTTTGAAGCCACGGCTCGACTACAGAGTTTTACAAAAGCTGCAGAGGAGCTAAATGTGACTCGTGCGGCCGTAAGCCAACAGGTGAAATCGCTAGAGTCACAGCTCAATGCGACGTTATTCGAGCGCAAGGGCACTCACCTTACGCTGACCTGCTCCGCACAAGAATACTGGCCTGTGGTTAATCATGTGCTTCAAACATTATCGACCACGACGCAGCATTTATTTGCTCGTCCCAAGAATACGCAAGTTAACTTACATGTCGCTCACAGCTTTTGCTCTCAGTGGTTAATGCCAAGATTGGCTGATTTTCAGCGACAATTCCCAGACATTTCCTTTAAAGTCTCGACAACTGCTAATACGGTTCCAAACGCCAGTGCGATTGCGGATATCGAAATTATTAACGGAGATGGAGATTGGCAAGAGCAAGAAGCCATACGATTAACCCAAGAAAACTGGATTGTTGTCGCAAGCCCCGGCTTTATGCATTTAAACCCGATAAATGACCTCTCGCAGTTAGCTAAAGCGCCTAAAATCTGTACTAGCGGTTATCATGAATCTTGGCAAGAGTGGTTTTCACACCAAGGTTACCAAGGGAAGTTGAGCAAAGTCGTCGCCGAGTTTGAACACTCATTGCTTGCTATTCATGCTGCGATTAATCAACTTGGCGTGTTGCTGGTAAGAGACTTTCTTGTTGAGGATGAGCTGCAACAGGGCGTATTAGTCCAGGCTGGAAATTGGCATATGCCAAGTTCTGGTGCACATTATATGATGGTTCGAGCATCCGAAAAATCACACGTAAACACCTTTGCTCAATGGTTAATACAGAGTCTTTAATGTTCGTTCAGCGAGTGAGTAGAGCGCATGTGTGGTTTAGCTATTATTAGCAGTAGCAAGTCATCAGTCTAGGACTGAGCGACATGCTTAATGACATCTAATAACCACTGATTTACCGGAGCTTGCTGTTGAGAGCGACGACAGCTCATCACGTAGCGAACATCAAGCTCTAGCCCAGCAGGAAGCGCGATACTCCGGCAACCCTTAGGAACATGTCCACTCATCGTTATGCCAAAATGATTCGTTTGCAGAAGCACTTTTTGAATCATCGCTGGATGCTCAATTTCCACTTTAGGTGTGGTTCTAAAACCCATATGTTTGAGCCTTTCCAACACTGGGTATCGGTAGTCGTTCCATCCCGGCGTTTTAAAAAGTATAAAAGGGTATTCTTCTAGTTCTTGGGAGTTTTGAGCGGGATGATCTTGTCGAACAAAAAATACCGCTTTTCCTCGCCCTAGTTCGGTCTGAACAATTGACTGTGGCAGATCTTCATCAAAGTAATGAATCGCAATGGCGTTTTCACCGTCAATTAATCGTTTTTTTGCTTCGCTACCCCAGCGCAAACATGAGAATTTTGCGTTTGGGGCGTGCTTTAGTAACTCCAAGTAAAACTTGTCACCAAAGTACTCCCAAAACAATGTGTTGGCATAAATAGTGATTGAACCGTCAAAATGAGCTGGTGAAAAATGCTGTGGTTTGATGGAATCAATACTGTTGATTATTTGCTCAAAATGCGCAATGTTCGCTTCCACAAAAGCTGTTGGTTCAAAGCCATTTTTGGTCTGAACGAATAGCGGATCATTGAGCTGAGTTTTCATCTTTGTCAGATTTTTGCTGATTGCTCCTGACGTTTTACCGAGTGATTCTGCGACTAACCGGACGTTACGTAACTCATACATCCGTTTTAATACCAAAATATTTTGAATATCCAGATTAACGCTCATACATTGTCTCGCTTGGCTTTTGTCGACAAATCATATCGCTGAATTTCTGAAGAAAAGACAACGCTCGGTCAATTTACGTTGCTGCCTTATCCCTGATTTATTGAAGGTAACGATAAGTTATTCTTGGTTACATCAGTTTATTAGCATGGATTTCCATTTGGTAAATAATGGCTTTCCTCGTATGAGCGCGTTTCTGTTGTTACAGTTTTTCCACCGACAGAAAGTAAGAACGATAATAGAGGTGATGTATGAAAAAACTAATCGCACTTGTTTTGATGGTTTGCTCAACAAACGTAGCATTTGCTGGCGATGGGTCATACACAGGCACGATTGATATGACGATGGCAACGAAAAATCAGGTTGACGTAGAGCGTGCAGATTCTCAATTGACGCTGAAGGGTCGCAATGAAATGGCCTATGGCGGTGTAACAATCCATTCGGATGCTGCAACTCAAAAAATTGAACTTCGTGGTCGACGTGATTAATCGAATAGTTTCTTGTTAAGAAAATGCCGCGAAGAACGCGGCATTTCTATATGTAATATCATCAGATCATAATTACCAGATAAGCGTATGGTGAGAAGCTAAGCGCAATGACCACTTGCCATTATTCGCATGGCGGTGCCATATGAATGACAGCTAAGCCCCCCAAAGAGGTTTCACGGTATTTTTTATTCATATCTTTACCAGTCTGATACATGGTTTCGATAACTTTATCTAACGAAATTAAACATTTACTTGTGCGCTTTAATGCCATACGCGATGCATTAATCGCTTTCATTGCTCCCATGGCATTTCTTTCAATACAAGGTACTTGAACCAAGCCGCCAATCGGGTCACAAGTCATACCCAATGAATGCTCCATCGCAATTTCCGCAGCAATACAAATCTGCTCGTTACTGCCCCCTCTTAGCGCTGTTAAGCCAGCGGCAGCCATGGATGAAGAAACCCCAACTTCTCCCTGACACCCCACTTCTGCACCAGAAATTGACGCGTTAGTTTTATATAAGATGCCGATAGCGCCGGCGACTGCGAGAAAGTCTTTTAGCTGTTTAACATCGAGCTCTTTGATGAAGCGATGGTAGTACATCAATACCGCCGGAATCACCCCTGCTGCGCCATTCGTTGGAGAAGTAACGACTTGCCCTCCTGCTGCATTTTCTTCACTAACCGCAAAGGCGAAGAGATTGATCCAATCCATGATCTCCATCGGATCGTTTTCAACTGCAGCGTTGGCTTCGAGCTTTTTCAAAAGGTTTGGTGCTCGACGAGTGACATTTAGACCACCTTCCAAAATCCCTTCCGTATCGAAGCCACGTTGCATGCAGAGCGACATCACTTTCCAAATTTGCTCTGCTCTTTGTTTAATTTCTTCGTCTGAGCGAAATGCGAGTTCGTTTTGGAGGATCATGCCTCCCAAGCTGAAACCGTTCGTCTCGGCTTTTTCCAGCATCTCATCTGCGGATGTAAACGGAAATGGTACTGCGACCTCATCTTGTTGCGTGCCGTTCTCTAGTTCGTCGGCGGTGGCGATGAATCCGCCCCCAATGGAGTAATAAATTTCAAACGCTACTTGATCTCCAGCAGCGTCTAATGCCGTAATCGTCATGCCATTTTCATGCAGGGGAAGGTTGTCGCTATGAAAGACGATGTCATGGTCGTAGCTAAACTCAATCTGGTGTGTACCGGCGAGCATGAGCGTATTATTGTCTATGGTATTTTGTAGCGCACTTTTGGCACTGCTCATTTTGATGGTATCAGGTTTATTTCCCATCAAACCAAGGACCGTGGCTCGGTCTGTATGGTGCCCTCGACCTGTCAGTGACAATGAGCCATAAAGGTCCACTTGCACCCGATGCACTTTCGCCATAGAGTCGCTAACTAGCTGAGTGAAATGGAATCCGGCAAGCATAGGACCATTAGTGTGGGAGCTGGATGGCCCGACACCAATTTTAAATATATCGAAAATCGACAGCATAATTGACTTCCTTTAGCAGTGAACCTTTATAAAGGTCTCTAGAACAGTGTTGTTAACTAGATGTTAAAGCTTGTGGGTCGGGAGTGAAAGAAGATTTTTGTAACACTGCCAACTAAGCGCGAGATTTTAAAATGAAGTTAGACAACATCGTCATCGTTTTAGGTAAACGCCTCGTCAATAACAGGTTGACCTCTGAGGGCATAACCAGAGTCGAAGTTTTGTCTTGTAGGACTGCATCACTACCGACAGAGCGAACGGCGATTATTTTTTGTGGCGGAGTAACGCAAGGACAAAGTGTTTCTGAAGCAGAGGCGATGTACGCGTATTTTAGAACCCTAAACGCAGACTCTGTGAATCCGTTCCCTGAACGTCATATACTCTTAGAAACGGAGTCGTTGAACACGTTTCAAAACATGCGTTATGTTTCCCAAGTTTTGTGCAAAAGTGGGTTGTTCGAGTTATGGTCGGGGCATCCGGTTGAGGTTATCTTGCTGTCTAATGACTACCACCTCGAACGAATCATTGATATCCAGAATTTGATGGATGAGCAAGGCTTATTACGAGTACTTAAATCCGATTGCGAATCCATTGGGGTGACTCTCAATATTCCACTGGATATCAGCAAACATATTCGCGTGCCATACCCACATAAAGGGCTTATGGCGGAGACATTCTTGCTACTCGATGAACTCACAACCTACCGAGTTTATTTAGAAGGGGTCAAGCATGGCGCATTTTTCCGAGACTTATCAATTGTCCGAAAAAAGCCACTGATGATCGCAAGAGATGCTATTCGCAAATTGCTCTCTTTACCGCTCGATAAAGAGGCTTTGCAACATATTGAAGAAATGAAAAAGGCCGTCGAAATGACGGCCTTGGATGAATCTGTGGGTGCTGCGGAAAAGGCATTAAGTATCTTCCATCCGATACTGACTGCATTGAACCGTCGCTTTGACCCAGAGTCTATTCATTAAGCTCGCGTTTTGTGCGGACGGCGCTTAATGCGATCAAACAGTAGCAAAGCAGTTCTATACCTTCTTCTGAGATATTTTTAACATCACGGATGTAATTTTCGTCCATCACTTGTTGCCAAAAACTGCCCATACCATACAGACGAGAGAAGACTAATAATAGCATCACAGCGCCAACTAATAGCTTCATATGTGGCACTGTTAAAATAGTCGCCATTTCGTTCATGGTACCTTTACCACCTTGGTAGGCTTTGGCGCAAGCCAGTGCGGTGACAGCAAGTGCTGGGAAAACCCAAGAGCCATGATGAATCATGTCTGTCCAATAGTCCGTTTCGCGAATAATCAGTACTGCAAAAAATCCTGCAATCAAAATAGCCGCATGCTTTAGCTGAGGCTGTTGTTTCGATAAGCTGAAAAACGACCATGATGCAATAGCAAGCATCACAAGCTGGAGCGTTTCTGTAACGGAAAGCTCGCCAAGGCTTGATCCCAACACGACATAATCAAGACGAAGACTAAGGTTAACGAGAATACTTATAGCGACAATCATCAAGGCGTTTAAACTCGATTTATAAATAATGCGCTTTGATTTTTCAGTAACAACGTTGCTTGGGGCTGACTCGGCTTCTTTTACTATTTGTGTTTTCATCTTGCTCACCTGTCCCAGAAAATGTGGAAGAAATGTGAATTAGTGTGATCTGTGTTTGGAATTTTATTGTCCAAGTGGAAAGTTATGTCAGGGGAATGTCAAGAATAGAACACTGTTCGATATAGGGTCGATGTGCGGTAAAGTCAGAGATATGTAAAAACAACGTAAGAACACTTTGATAAATCAAATAAAAAGGAGCCCAAAGGCTCCTAAGTGATAGAGGGAAGGTGACGTATCGATAAAAATAATTAGTAGTTGTCACCCTCATTTTCTTTGTGATTCTCGCGATAGTATTCCCATTGCTCGACGCGTTCATTGTCCGACAGCACACAGTAAGTGACACGTTCGCCGTTTTCCGACACGGTATCCAGCTCACCACCTTGCTGAACACAGTATACGGCTGCGGGATTTGCAACGGAGGTATACTCAGTTGATCGGGTCGCTCCCTCGTAAGTTGAACAACCAGCCAGTACCAATGTTGCAGCCATAGCCATCATTAAATTTGTCTTTTTCATTCTTTATCTCCGCATGGGGTGGGCGAGTATTGTATTGATTATAGGCAACTTTAAGAGATTATTGTCTTATCGATGTTAAAAGTAAGAGGGACGTATAAGAATTTAGATATTCTCATTTATTGCTGATTAGCACGTCACACTTTTGTTCTAGGCGTATTGTTGTGAAGGTCATATCAATCACTCCCTGACAAGCGCTCGAACGTACTTTGCCTACAACAATGATTTAAAGTGTGAAATTCGGTAATATGCGCACAAAACATTGACCGTGGTATTTTCGATGAGACATTTAAAATCGACCGTTCATCCAGACATAGAGCATTTGGATGACAAAATTGTTTTTCAGCGCAATGCAGCGCGAGCCATTGTACTTGATGGTGAAGATGTGCTGTTGCTCTATACAGAACGTTACCATGACTACACGCTACCAGGCGGTGGTATTGATGATGGTGAAGATGTCATTGCTGGATTAGTCCGTGAATTAGAGGAAGAAACGGGCGCCCAAAATATACATGGTATTAAGCCTTTCGGAATCTTTGAGGAGTTTCGTCCGTGGTACAAGGATGACGCTGACGTGATGCACATGGTGTCGTATTGTTATACATGTAAAATCGAACGTGAGCTAGGCGAAACGGCGTATGAAGATTACGAAGTTAAAAATGGAATGCGCCCGGTATGGATGAACATACACGAAGCAATTGCACACAATGAAAAAACGATGGCAGAAAGCCCGAAAAAAGGCATGAGCATTGAGCGCGAAACGTTTTTACTTCAGTTGATTTCTAAAGAATTACTATAAACAGCTAGTTTGCATCATTACGACTTAGCTTCTGTTGGCTCTATTGTGGGCAAAGATTTTAGAGCAATAAAAAAGTCCGGACTCCCCCCCGGAACCCGGACTTATTCCAGACGCGCAAGCGAAGCGTCATCTTGATATGTTAGATTTGTTTCGAACTATGAAAACAATAGCTGTTTTACATTTAGTGTGTAAATAATTATTAGGTCTGACCATTGGTTTTCATGTTTTTTTGCAAACGCAATGTGACGCATATCTACCCAATTGCCAAGCGCAATTGGGGCGCTTTTTAGTAAACCACTACTCTTTCTTATCTTTGAGATACCTTACCTCAACTTTTTTGCACACGTTTGCATAGAGATCACGAGTTTTCAAATTCGCCGAACAGGATCTTGTAATTTTACGTTTCTCTGACATTGAGCTCTGTCGTAGCTTTTATCACAAATTAACTAGCGGAGGCAGTCGGCTAAAGTCGACCAGCGGTTGTGAAATCATAGGAGCGTCTGGAGCAAACAAGAGTAAAGGTTGAAATGATGAGGATTGTAACTGACCGATATCTATCAACTTTTCCAATGCATAGAAGCGGCTGACATATTGGCGAGTCTCGTTAGGCAGCGTGAGTTGTTGGAAATCTCGACTTCCTGCTCGCTGAATAGCACGTGCAACACGTCCTTCTCCGGCATTGTATGCAGCTAAAGTGAGAGCCATATTTTGATCGAATTTGTTGTATAAAAACGCCAGGTACTTGAGCGCGGCCGTTGTGCTGGCTTCTGTGTCAAAGCGATCGTCTTGTTTTGTATTTATCGTTAATCCGAATCGTTTCGCTGTGGCTGGTATCAGCTGCCAAAGTCCGGCGGCGTTAGCGTGAGAAACGGCTTTGGGATTGTAAGAAGACTCTAACATTGGCACTAAGGCTAGGCTATTTGGTAATGAGTGGTTTTGAAGCTGTTTGAAAATGTGGTTAATTACCGGCTTGGATGAATCGAGACGCTTGGCAATTTGTGGTTTGTATGGGGCTAATACTTGATACTGCGTTTGAATATCGACAGCATTTGGTTTTGCCTGGCACGTGATTGGAAGGTAGGACAGAAAGGCAATAAAAATAAAAAGGCCTACAGTACTCAGCCGAGATGGCGACTGAATCTGTAGGCAAGACGAACATCGTTTAGAACGATTTATCTTCATAAGTGTGTTGCACAGGTTGTTTGAGTTGACTGACCAACTCATGGAACGCCGCAGAGCTGTGGCCATTGCTCTGATTGTATTGTTGGCACTGACTTACCAACGTTTCCAATAGCGCCCATTGTTTTCTAGCTTGCATACCTATTTGGGCAGGCAAAGCATTGAAAATTCGTTTTACGCTGGCGTCATTACACGCTAACCCCAGCGCTCGCATACACTGGCTTCTGTCATTGGCGGAGCGGCTGAGTTTATTGAGTATCGGCATTTGTTTCTGAACATTGTCGTTCAGTGCCTCTCCATCAAACTTTAAGTACAATACCTTTTGCTGCTGCAGCAAAGGAAGCAGTTGTTGATAAAGCTTAATATCCTCAGATATAGAGCGAACAAATTGTTGAATTCGCTGCGATACTGCGCTTGCCATGATGTCTTCCTAGCGTTTTATTACTCGTGACCTGTATGGAACTGCATGATTGCCTTGGATAGCACTTTTGTATCTAGGCTAAGTTCACCACGCGCTAATGCGTTGCGTACTTGTTCTACTTTTTCCATATCAACATCAGGTAGTGATGCCATTTCAGCTTGAGCGCGATCTATCGCTACGGTATTCGCTTGAAATGCAGGCTCGTGTACTTTGCTCTGTTCGACGACGTCGACAGGCTGTTTGCTTGCTTGCTGTAATTTTGTTTGTGGGACATGACCGCCCGCGACTTTGTCGATTTTCATGCTGTGGTCCTCATCATCATGTTCTAAATTAAGTAGGCGGTTAGAATGTGATAAACATTAAATATTTTTTTTGTACTCGAAGTTCAGTGTTACTGACGAGAGCCAAAATTAAAAAATGTTACCCCGAGTCAAAAAATCAAAATTGAGTATGAACCTGGTTTAATCCAGTTACGACTGCTCTTATGACCTTGCCCGAACTTGGGTTTTCCACGTCAATTTGTTGCCCTTTCGCTCCATCTTCTAAGGCGACTCCTTTTGTGCTGGCACTAAATCCATTTTTGCTCGCAATGACTATGACTTCATTGCCTTTCTCGATTAGAGGTGGGGCCGACAAATTGGATGGATTAACCACTTGTCCAGCCCTCAAACGACGAGAGGTTTCTAAGCCTACTGCTTGCTCGGGGCGAGTATAAAAATCGTCTTGGCGAGAGATGGTTCGGGTTTCAAGCTTTATGTGTTTAGCCGTTACGACTTCATTTCGGCCAACCGTGGTTGTCGCGACCAAAACAGGCAGAGTCAGCGAAGACTTTATCGTAACGTTAATTCGCCATGGTGATGCGATATTGTCGCAGCTGACTGAGCGCTTGAGGTTACCGACTGGCAACGTGTTGTTGTCACGACCTGTGATAACTAAAGGCGATTGACATTCTGGCAAGTGATTGGCGGAACCGGGCACCCACATGTCGAAGTCCAGTTTGTACTTCCCCCACTGATTGGAGAGCGCTACGCGATCCACCTCTTGTTCGAAATCCGTTGCTACAACGGATTTTATCTCTTCAACGCTTAGGGTTTTGTCATTGGTGTTGGCGAATGCTTGTTCTGATGTCAAAGCGAGTAACGTCAGCATTATTGTTGAGGAAGTGGACACTTTCCTCTTGTTTTTAATGCTTTCCGAGAACCGGAAGTTTGGCTTCCATCCTTGTTTGTAAGTCATTGATATATATAGCTATTTTTTATGGCACGTATCTTGTTTGTATGTTGGCGTATTCGAGCCAACTGTAAGGAAGATGCATGGCGATCACATTTGAAAATGCTTTAGGAGTACATCCAGAGGCACTTAATTTTCGCGTTCAGCGTACCAAAGTCCTCGCCAGTAACCTAGCAAATGTTGACACCCCTGGGTATTTGGCGAAAGACCTAAGTTTCACCACCGTAATGAACCAAGTGACGGCAGGTGGTGTGAACAAACCGGTGCCAAAGTTCCAGGTTCAGGCCCAATACTCGGTGCCTTACCAGAATAGCAAAAATGGCAACACCGTAGAGCTTGGTGTTGAACAAGCAAAATTCACGCAAAACAACATGGACTTTCAAACTAGCCTGACGTTTCTCAACATGAAATTTAATGGCTTAGCGAAAGCGATTGAGGGACGTTAATTATGTCATTCACTGATATTTACTCGATCACTGGTTCCGCGATGACAGCACAAACTGTGCGTCTGAATACGGTAGCCAGTAACTTAGCAAACGCAGATGCAGTATCTGCAAATCCAGAAGATGCTTATAAAGCGCTTAAGCCAGTATTTGCGACTGTGTACCAAAAAACGCAAATGACAACGGAAAATGGAGCTTATCCCAATGCAGAAGTTCGCATTGTTGACGTTGTTAAAAATGCTGGAGATGCAGAGAAGCGTTTTGAGCCGAACAACCCACTGGCTAATGATGAAGGCTATGTGTTTTACCCAGATATTGATGTAGTTGCTGAAATGGCAGACATGATGTCCGCAACACGCAGCTTCGAAACGAATGTTGAAGTATTAGCCAATGTAAAAAGTATGCAGCAAGGTCTGCTTAGATTAGGGCAGGGTAGCTAATGAGTATTGCACAATACACCCCTTTATCGTCTGACGCTCCAGTAAATACAAAAGCAAAAGACAGCAACGGTATCTCACCAAACCCTAAAGACATGAACAGTGCTTCTTCATTGGAGAATGAGTTTATTTCTTTGATGGTGGCTCAAATTCAAAACCAAGACCCACTTAATCCCCTTGATGGTACGGAATACGTTGGTCAATTGGCTCAGTTCTCGCAGGTACAAAGTACCGAGAATATGTCTAAGACAATGCAACAGAGCATGGTGTTACTGGACAACATGCAAGTGCTGTCAACAGCGGGCCTTGTTGGGCAAACGGTTTACGTCAACGCGGATGAATTTCAGCTTGGTGAAGACGTACAAAACGGAAAAATCGAACTCGCTCATAGCTCAAACCAAGTCACGTTAGTTGTTAAAGATGAATTTGGACAATCAACTAAAGTGCCACTAGGTGCTCACGGTAAAGGTGACGTCGACTTTTCAATTAATCCTGAAGAACTTGGTCTTAAACCAGGCAAATACTCAGTGGCCGTAGAAGTGCAAGAAGGGCAAGCAAGTCCAAATGTGCTGATGGCAGGCACTGTTGAGCAAGTGCGCATTCCTAATACCGGTGGCGCAGCATTAGTCAATGTCCATGGCGTTGGCAACGTTCCTTTCTATCAAATCACTCAGTTTGGTGCTTAACCAAATACGGAAATCAGAGGTCTATTTATGAGTTTTAACATCGCACTAAGTGGTCTGGACGCGACCAACACAGAGCTAAACACAATCAGTCACAACATTGCCAACGCATCAACGTATGGTTTTAAAGGTGGCCGCACAGAATTCTCCGCTGTATATAACGGCATGCAACTTGGTGGTGTGGAAGTCGCGTCAATTTCACAGAACTTCGACAAAGACGGCAGTATCACAGGAACTGGCCGCGCGATGGACCTAGCTATTAATGGCGGTGGCTTTTTTGTTACTAAAGATAATATGGGTCAAATGTTGTACACACGTTCAGGTGTGTTCTCAACGGATAAGAACAACTTTGTTACGGCTAACAGCGGTGCAAAGCTTCAAGGTTACAGTGTCGATAGCAACAACAACCTAATGACAGGTTCTGTGGGTAATATTCAGGTATCGACTTCCTCGCTGAATGCTAAAGCAACAGACAGCTTAGATTTTGTTGCGAACTTCGACGCAAGCGCGTCTGTTATTGATAAAGCCGTAACGCCATTCAATCCAAAAGATCCAAGCTCATTTAACTCGTCTTACACAACAAAAGTCTACGACTCATTGGGTAACTCGCACACGGTAACTCAGTACTTTACTAAGACTGCTTCTAACTCGTGGGAAGTGAACGTTCAAGTAGATGGCGGTACGACGCCAGTAGCAACTGTGCCTGTAACGTTTGGTAAAGATGGCTCGCTTTCAACACCGACTGCACCGTTTAATGTTTCATTCCCTGCTGCAGGCGCGAACGCGATGAGTGTAGACATTAACCTGAAAGGCAGCACGCAATTTGGTGCAGCTTTTGGCGTAAGTACTAATAGCCCTAACGGGTACACATCAGGTGAACTTGCAGGTGTACGCGTTGAAGGTAACGGCATGGTTTACGCGACTTACACTAACGGCCAATCACAGCTACAAGGTCAGGTTGTTCTTGCTGATTTTGCAAACACACAAGGCTTAGCGAAAGTGAGTGGAACATCATGGACTCAAAGCTTTAGCTCAGGTGCTCCAATTATGGGTGTTCCGGGTTCAGGTACGATGGGTGACTTAACTCCGGGTGCATTAGAAGGTTCTAACGTTGACTTAACCAGCGAGCTTGTTGCTCTAATGACTGCACAACGCAACTACCAAGCAAACGCAAAGACAATTTCTACCAGCGACAAGCTTACTCAAGCTTTGTTTAACGCGGTGTAATGGGAGTTTTGCATGGATAGTTTGTTATTTACGGCAACGTCGGGTGCCAGCCGAGTTCTTAAAGCGCAGCACGTTCGTTCAAACAACTTATCAAATGCTGATACTGCGGGTTTTCGAGCGGATATGGAGCGTGTGCGTAGTGTAGAGATGCAAGGCCCAGGTTTTGATGGTCGCACTATGGTTGTGACCAACTCTGCCTCAACACGTTTCGACGCTGGCGATATTGTGAAAACAGGACGTCCGTTGGACGTTGCGGTTATGGGTGAGGGGTATCTCTCTGTAGAAACCCCAGCGGGTAACGAAGCTTACACCCGTGCAGGCAATATTCAGGTCGATACTTTTGGCGCTCTAACAATCAATGGGTTCCCTGTCCTCGGTGACAATGGTCCTTTGGTTGTGCCGGATTATCAAAAGATTGAAATCAGCGAGCGTGGTCAAGTCTCAGTGATCCCACCAGGTGGCGGCGCAGAAATTGTGGCAGGCACTTTGAAGTTGGTTAAACCGGAAATTAATCAACTGCAAAAAGAGAGCGATAGCTTGCTGCACAGCGTAGATGGCGTGCCATTCGCGGCAGATGAAACCGTGCAACTCTCTCCTGAGCACATTGAGGGCAGTAACGTATCTGCTATTGATGAATTGGTTAGTGTGATGTCGCTGACGCGCAACTTTGAAATGCAAGTTCGCATGATGAAAACGGCGGAAACTTTAGCAAAAGCTGGTAACAAATTAATGGCGGCGAGCTAAGTCTCGCCCCGCAAGGAGTAAAAAATGCATTCAGCATTATGGGTAAGTAAAACAGGCATGGCAGCGCAAGACACGAAGATGACTGCCATTTCTAACAACCTAGCAAACGTAAACACGGTTGGCTTTAAGCGTGACCGAGTCGTATTTGAAGATCTTTTCTACAGCATTCAGCGTCAACCAGGCGCTCAAGTAGACCAAGTTAACGAACTACCAAGTGGTATTCAGCTAGGTAGCGGTGTTCGCGTTGTTGGCACACAAAAAGTGTTCACGCAAGGTAATACCCAAAACACAACGCAAGAGTTGGATCTTGCTGTAATGGGTCAGGGTTTCTTCCAAATAGAAAACTCGGACGGACAGATCATGTATACACGTAATGGTCAGTTCCATCGAAACTCAGAAGGCTTAATGGTGAACAGTCAGGGCCTGCCTTTAGAGCCTCAAATCCAGATCCCAGACAATGCGGTCTCTTTCTCTGTGGGTGTTGATGGCACCGTGACTACAACAACAGCAGACGATCCAACACCTCAGCAGCTTGGTCAAATTACACTTGCAAAATTCATCAATCCAGCCGGCTTAGAGGCCATGGGTGGCAACTTATTCCGTGAAACGGAAGCCAGCGGTCCAGCTGATGAGCTGATTGCAGGAGCTGATGGTGCCGGCATTATCAAGCAAGGTGCACTGGAAGGGTCAAACGTACAAGTAGTAGAAGAGATGGTCGACATGATCACCACTCAACGTGCGTATGAGATGAATGCGAAAGTGGTCTCTGCTGCAGATGACATGCTGAAGTTTGTTTCGCAATCAATGTAAGTATGAAATTGGTGATGATGAAGGAAAAAGCAATGAAATGGCTTTCTAAGAGTTGGGCAGTAGCCGCCGTGTTGCTGGTGGGATGTGCTGGCCGTCAGGAATTTATTCCGCCTGAGCCGAATGCTGAGGAATATGCACCACCAACGCTCGATTACACGCTGCCGGAAACCCAATCTGGTAGCCTTTATCGTCACCAATACACGATGACCCTGTTTCAGGATCGTCGTGCTTACCGAGTTGGCGATGTATTAACGGTTCAACTATCAGAAGAAACCTCATCGAGTAAAAATGCGGGTACTAAGTTCGGTAAAAGTTCAGCAATTAACTTTGTGGCGCCGACCATAGGCACGAAAACTATCGATGAGTTAGGGGTTAGCGTGGATGGCAAACGTAACTTCGATGGCAGTGCATCAAGTTCACAAGGCAACAAGCTTCAAGGTGCCATTACTGTAACGGTACACGAAGTATTACCTAATGGCGTATTGCGTATCAGCGGTGAAAAATGGCTTCGTCTTAATCAAGGCGACGAGTTTATTCGCCTAACCGGTATCGTCCGTGTGGATGATATTAACCGCAGTAACCAAGTTTCTTCTCAACGAATTGCTGATGCAAGAATTACCTACGCAGGTCGCGGAGCCCTAGCTGACAGCAACGCAGCCGGGTGGCTAACTCAGTTCTTCAACAGCCCATGGGTACCTTTCTAATGAAGACAATGCAATCTTTCTTTATGTCTCTCCTATTGGTGTTGACCATGGGACTACCAGGCACTTCACGTGCTGAAGCGGAAATTCCGATCATGGACTTGGTCGATGTTCGCGGCATTCGAGAAAACCAACTGGTTGGTTATGGTTTGGTGGTTGGCTTAGCCGGCCAAGGTGACCGAAACCAAGTGAAATTTACCTCTCAATCTATTACCAACATGCTACGTCAGTTTGGGGTTCAAATTGATGACAGTATGAACCCTAAGTTACGAAATGTGGCTTCTGTGAGTGTGACAGCGTCCGTTGATCCAATGGCAGGCCCAGGACAAACGTTGGATGTGGTTGTGTCTTCAATCGGTGATGCAAAGAGCCTTCGCGGTGGTACGTTATTGCTAACGCCTTTACGTGGTATTGATGGCGAAGTGTACGCGATTGCGCAAGGCAACGTGGTTGTGGGGGGCTTATCTGCAGAGGGGCGAAGTGGCTCCAAAGTAGAAGTGAACACACCAACGGCGGGTCGCGTTCCGAATGGTGCGACTTTAGAGAGAGAAATCAAAACCGATTTCAACCAACGTGATGAAATCACCCTAAACCTGCGCAAGCCTAGCTTCACTACAGCAAAAAATATTGCGCGTGAAATTAACAACACTTTTGGACCTAACGTTGCAGTTGCGATCAATAAAGCGCGCATTGATATGCGTGCACCAAAAGATACACAGCAGCGTGTCGTCATGATGTCGATGCTTGAAGAAATGAGCGTTGTTGAAGGCCGTAAACCTGCTCGTATTGTCTTTAACTCTCGCACTGGCACCGTGGTGATCGGTAAGAGTGTCAAAGTGAGTGAAGCAGCAGTAAGTCACGGTAACTTAACCGTGCGAATTTCTGAATCACAACAAGTTAGTCAGCCTAATGCGTTTGCAAATGGCGATACGAAAGTCGTTAACCAAACGGATCTTGATGTGAATGAAGATCTCGCTCAGATGGTGATTTGGCCTCCAGGCACGGAACTTAACACCATAGTTAATGCGGTAAATAGTTTAGGTGCCACGCCTACAGACTTGATGTCTATCCTGCAAGCTTTGAGTGAAGCGGGTGCATTGAACGCTGAATTGGTCGTGATATAAGGAGTTAAGGATGAAGCTAGACAGTACCAATGAACAAACTCAGTTAAATTCGATGCTTTATCACGACAATAGTGCATTGGCTAACATCAAGCATAGTCGTGATCAAGAAGGCGCACTTGAAGTCGTCGCAGGTCAATTTGAGGCAATGTTCCTACAAATGGTGTTACGCCAAATGCGCAGCAGTAGTGACGCTCTTGCTGATAAAGACAGCCCGTTTGCCAGTCAGCAACAAGGGGTATTCCGTGATATGTATGACGGACAGCTGGCGATGGAACTAGCAAAGAAACAGAGCTCAGGCATTGCCAATATGCTCATCCAGCAGCTGAGCCCGTCTATGCGTGAGGTTGCTTTCGATGCTGCGCGCAACATCTCATCCGCTAACGATGGTAAAGGTTCGAATTCTGAATCTATCTCACAAGTAGATTCTAAAGAGGTGGAGAAGAATTCAAGCCTATTTAATACCGCTTCTCAAGCCGTCGCCTCTGTTAAACAGGTATTCGGTGAGGCCGGTATGACTACCGCGTTTTCTCAGCCGTTGATCAGAAAAATGGAGCTGTAAATGAACCTAGTTAATATTGCCCTTTCAGGTTTAGGCGCGAACCGTGTGGCCCTAGACGTAACCGCGCAAAACGTGGCAAACGTGAATACCGTGGGTTACAGTCGTCAACAAGCGTTGATGGCGTCTGTCGATGATGGTAAAGCCAATCGCTTAAGTCCAGGTTTAGGGGTAGAAGTCACTAGCATTCGCCGCGTTACTGATAAATTTCTGATTAAGCAAACGTGGTCGACTAACAGTATGGCGGCATACGCATCTGGATACACCAGTAACATGAGTCAGCTGGAGAATACGCTTGGTGCCGATGGTTTCAGTATATCGGCTGGCTTGGACTCGCTAAACGCTGCGCTTAACGATGCGACCGTTAAGCCGGAATCCATACCTTACCGCCAGCAGATCATTAACGAATCTGAAGCTTTGGCCCGCCGTTTTAATACGCTTACCGAATCTTTATACAATCAACATAAAGACATGAGCGATCAACGTAATGCAGCGCTTAACCACGCGAATAGCCTTATGGAAAATATCGCGAAGGTGAACAAGCAACTGGTAGAGATGCAAGGTACAGGTGGTAACCCATCACAGTTAATGGATGAACGAGATAGGTTAATCGGTGAGTTATCTCAAACCATTGAAATCAAAACAACACAGCAGCATGACGGCAGTGTTCAGGTCACACTAACCTCTGGTCAACCGCTTGTGATGGGTACGGACCATGGCAAACTGGAAGCCATTCCTGACCCGAGTGATCCTTACTTGGCGGACTTACACGTCACGTTCTCGAATCAAAGTTTTGCGATTGGTGACTCGCTTGGTGGCAAATTAGGTGCGATTAATGACTATCAAACCGAAGTGTTGAAACCAAACCAATTGGCTCTGAATGACATGGCGAAAGCTCTCGCGGATGAATACAACGCCGTGCTTGCGACTGGCAAAGACTTAAATGGCAACCCAGGTAAACCTTTGTTCAGCTATGACCCAGCAAACCCTGCAGCCAGTTTGGATATTACCAAGCTAACTCCAGATGAGCTTGCGTTCTCAAGTGATGGAACACCTGGTAACGCAGATGCGTTGCAATCATTGATCGAGTTAAGCAACAAGCCAGTGGCGGTATCAGGTTACGGCTCAGTAAGCTTGAACGATGCCTTTAGTTCAATGGTGGGTCAAACCGCAATTAAAGCACGCCAAGCTAATGCTGATTATCAAGCGAAGTTAGCCATGAACAAGCAAGCGCACGCAGCTCGCGATAATGTTAGTTCCGTAAACAGCGATGAAGAAGCGGCTAACCTAATGATGTTTGCTAATGCGCACAATGCCAACATGAAAGTGATCAGCACAGCAAATCAACTGCTCGATTCTATTCTGCAGTTATTCTAAGAGGAAAGTTTAGATGCGAATTAGTGACAATCAATTTAGTCAAATGATGTTGCACAGCTTGCAGAGCAATAGCGCGGGATTAGGCGAAGCTCTGCAACAGATGTCTACTGGCAAGCGCTTAACCAAGCTGTCTGATGATCCAATGGCTTCGATCAAGTTGCTTAACTTAGACCGAGAAACCAGTGCGATTGCTCAGTACAAAAACAACATTGAAAACGTAAAAACGACGCTATCGAGTCAAGAAACCCATTTAGATTCGATCAAAGAAAGCTTAAAAAGCATGCGAGACATCGCGCTTTGGGGTGCGAACGGCTCTCTTACTGACGAAAGTCGTGGCGGTATGATTACAGAGCTTAAGAGTTACCGTGACTCTATTGAGTCGTCTTTTAACGCGCAGGATGAAGAAGGGCACTACCTTTTCTCTGGTACTAAAACGGATACTGCGGCTGTAAGTAAAGCGAGCGGCAGCTACGTAATTGAAGGTAATAGTGACAAGCGCGTAGTAACAATTGCTAAAGGTGTCACGATGGATTCCAATATGACTGCAAAAGAAATATTGGACCTTGGGGGAGGCCATAACGTGCTTAACCAAATTGATGCGCTGATCAAAGAGTTTGAGAGCCCTACCGCCAACTTCAGAGCTGAAGTTGAGGCGAGTATCAGCGCTATCGACGATACTTTTTCAAACGTACTAGGGACCATGACTGAGATTGGTGGTCGACACAACAACTTAGATCTTGTTGGTGGCGCGCACAGTGAAAACAAGCTGTTCGTTGACAAGGTATCTGGAGACCTCTCTGCTCTGGACTATGGTGAAGCGTCGGTACGATTGAGTAATTACATGGCCGCTTTGCAAGCAACGCAAGCAAGCTATGTGAAGATCGATGGTTTGTCGCTGTTTGACCGTTTATAAGGTTAGGAAGTTCTTTTTATGGTAATGAGTACAGTAGAGGTTAGACCCCATAGCATACGCTTAGGTGGACAAGAACAAGCCTCTATCATGCCGACCCGTTCTGCAGACTCAAGTACGGCAATTAAACCGCGCCCGGCGCAAATTCAGGCTGACACTGCGTCAGCCTACTCTGTATCTGGTATTCAGCTTACGCAGGGTCAGCAGCAAGCCACGGCGGTTCAGATCGCGTCCAAATCGCTGCAGGTGATTGGCAAAGAGCTCACGCAAATTAAACGTGGTTTGACGCAAGCTGTTAATCAAGGCGTACAAAATGTTCCTGGTTTGCAGGATACATTGGTTCGCTCTAAAGCCACCATCCAAAAAGTCGTTGAGCAAGCACGTTTCGATGGCCAGAAAGTCCTAAATAACGAACTGCACTTAAAACTGGATAAAGCGGATATTCGTCGCTTTTCTATTCCAGGTTTGAATGTTCATCGCTTAAGCGACAAGGCCGAGCAAATCCGTTTGGATTTTCCTCAAGGTCAAGCGGTGATGATTCAGTTTGATGGACAATCAGACGGTGAGCGAACGGTCAAAATGCTGGATCGCAGCTTGATTGCGTTAGGAATGCGAGCCTCATTAGCCGATGATGGCAGCATTTTGTTTGAAGCCAGAGACAACGCTTATCAACAAATGCAGCAAAAGGTGATGGTAACGGGGGAAGGGCACCGCTTCCCTGCGGGACAGCCTAACGTTTTGAACTTAAAGTCTGAGCCAGATGGTATTGCGGAGCTCGGGTTTGATCTAGGCTCACGCGACGGCATCAAGCAGACGATTGCCAAAGTAAATCAGCATCTGAAACAAGTTCAAACGAGCTTGCAGGAAGCGAAAGCTTTTCATGGTGAACTGAATACTCAAATGCGTTCTATCCAAACCAAAACCGCACAGCTTTCAGTCAATGAGGTGAATGCAAAACTGGATGGATTCATGCAAAAGTCTGGCGAGTTTACTTCAACTTTTCAGGCATTGAATGCGCAAGCAAACGTGCGTCGTCATACTGTGGTCGCTTTACTGAAGTAACGAACACTCCAATGATTCCCGGCTTTACACTGTTATCGTCCCCCAATAACGAAAACAGCGCACTGTCGGGAATCTCTCTTTGACTCGTCTAGGGCTCGAGTGCTTTTGCCACCGAACGATTCAATTTCTGGAATAGCCATCCAAGTGCTATCAAAGACGCACCTAAGCCTAAGAAGCTTATCGCTCGCCAGAACCCATCCAGAGAGCTCACATCCCATAAGAATACTTTCAGTGCGACACCGGCAAGGACCACTAGACCGACACGCTGCATCATCAGCCCCTGTTGGGTCACGCCGCGCCAAGTCAGCAATCCACCTACGAGCAAGCCAGCCACTGAATAACTGAACAACTCTGCCATGCTGGTTGGCTGATACAGCATCATCGATGTGGTTTGCCAGAATTGACGGATAGACATCCCCAACCAAATGGCTGCAAGTAAAAAGCCTAGACTAGCAATCGCAAATCGATGAACTTGCAACGTATTCCAGCGTTTAAAGGTTGCGATAAGCAGGATGCAAGCTGGTAACAGCCAGCCGATACTCAGCATGTTAAAGATGGGAAGTGCTTGTGCCGAGACGTTGTCAGTCACCAACGGCGATTCTGCCGTATTAAGCAAAATAATCAATATAGCGAACGCGCACCAAAGCAAGTAACTATAGATTTCGTAGATACGGCTTAAGCGTTGCGCAAATTGGCTGCGGTAGCTGTATACCAAACCCATAACTAATGCTTGATTGGCAAAGACTGCCGCACTTGTGAAGTCGATGTTCCCCAAGTAACCATATTGCCCCGTTAACCAGTAGTTAGTTTGGGTGAACAATGCCATTAAGAATACATGTAAAAACGCCCCTTCAAACCAGTTGGTCAGTTCTCGGTCCACTTGTTTTAGTGTTGAACGAGCATAAGACAAGATGAAGAGAGAAGGCAGATAACTCACCAGAACCCAAGCCCAATGCCCAGCTTCTACCGGTTGCCATTCGGGTATGAAAGGTAGCAGCGTGAGTCGGATAACCAGTATTCCCATTGCCACTTTAATCGCCCAACTCGCAGGTCGAAATAACCCGACTTGAGCCTGTAAGGCCATTATCGCAACTTGTATTGAGATTACTGTTGTTAACCAAGTATCACTCAACCAAACAAAAGCGATACCTACGATTAAAGCATGCATAACGGCAGAGCATTCTAATGCCAACGAACGTGCACGCTGACCAAGCACAACGTAGTAAGTGGCCATCAATGCGCAGAATGCAGTCCAATACCACAGGTAGCCTTGCATAAATTCGTCAATATAAAACAACGTAATTAAGCTCATCGCGGGAGCCAGTACCAGCAGAAGCAGCCCACTGAGTTGCGAACGGTCACTAAGTGATTGGCAATATGTTCGATAGCAGATCAGCGCAATACTCACCGCCAATGCGAATAGGATGCTAGCTTCTCGCTCTAACATATACAGCGCATTAAAAGCGATGGTAAGAACAATCAGCGCGGTTGCTGAGACGAGAATGGATGGCAAAAATACACGTAATGACCAGCCTGTACGAAGTGCTGGTAGCCAGATGATCGCAACAAGCAGCGTATAACAGTACGCCATTTGTAGAGTGTTCAGAACCGGCATTCTGGTGACGGCAGAAAAGGTCAATAAAGCAGTTGCGAGAGCGGTAGCGGTCGGCGAGTTTGTCCACTTGCTTTGATAGTGACGAAAGCGAGGATTGAGCATCCAACCCATTCTCGGAACCGCGAAAATGAGATACAAAGTGATGGAGAGATAAATCGCGAGCCACGAGAACAACAGTTCTGTTGGTGTACTCTCAATCAACAGCAACATCCAAATGACATGTGGAATCGCGATACTTGGCGTAATCCATGACCTACGCACTTTTTGCATCAATAAGGTCGCCGCGAACGAAATTGCGCAGATGTATCCGGCTAACAAAAAGTAGTTGGGTTCATTACCCCCAATCCACAGTGGTGCTGTGTAGCCACCAATTAAGCCAAGCACGGCCATTAACGGCCCTTGTCGCAATGATAATGCTAAACTGAAAAATGCCGCTGAAGCCAAGATGATCAACGAGATACTCGGCGTTAGCATTTGATAAACCACAAAGGCAAAAATGACGGTGCAGTAAATGCCCGTTAATCCCGTACCGGTAACAGCAGCAGGAACATACGTAAAGCCTTGGGCTCGTGCTGCCCGTTGCGGATTCTGTTGTTCTTTACGGTGAAACCACTCGCCAACAAGCACCATAAGTAATGAGATCACAAAGGCAAAGGACACTCGCATAAATGGCGAAAACTGGATGTGACTACCAATCACCTGTACGAGATAACCTCCACCGATCAGCATGGCCAATGCGCCTACCCAAACCAACCAATTTTCTTGAATGTTGCTAAGCAGGCTCTGAACTTTACTCTGAAGGAATGACTCATTTTCTTGACTAAAAACATCCAGTTGCACTTCTCTTGTCTGGGCGTACCCTTGATTCGCAGCGCTCTGGTCCAAGTCTAGGTTGGCAGCTGGATCATGTTCCCCAGAGGATGAGACATTTTTCTGTGGTGATTCTATGTGAGGTGACGTCGCTACAGATGGTGTGTCTTTTTCGATGCTGGATTGTTGGTGCACTTGTGGGCTTGAGCCCCCATGGACACTGGCTCGTAGTGATGTGACTTCCTCACGAAGTTTGGTTAGTTCTTTTTCTAAAAGTGCAGCTCGGTTGGCGGCTTTCACTCCGATGAGGATGGCGAGACACGCCATGAACAGTGCTAGTATTACGTACAATCCATTTCTCCTTGCGTACGTCGCGTGACCCACGATTCTTAACTTTGAGCACTTACGCTAAAGCTTAGTTCATGCTCTATGCCTTAGCCTCATATAGTGCTAGGTTCCGCGCTTTCTTCAGAAATTATTCTACATAATGAAACTCAATGCGTAATGATGAATTCGACAAAGTCGCACACTTGTGTGCCACTTTAAGACCTGATGAACAAAAATGAGTCGTTAAGTCATTGGGGGTCAACTATATTCATAGTTCTGATGCGATCGCCAAAGGACTTCAAACATGTGCGTTTCGTAGCGATGTCATCGAAGGTCAGTCGTTTGATTTGCACGTTCGGTTGTTTCTATTTGACCGTAAGGCTGAATGTATTCGGGTATAGCGCATTCACGCGAAAAAAGACAAAAACAGGTAATTATTGATGCAAGTGGGTAATGAAGCGCTGGTGCTGTCAGCGGTTGGGGTTATTGGTTTAGGTTGCCAATGGTTAGCTTGGCGATTGCGTTTGCCAGCGATTTTATTTTTGTTGTTGGCAGGGCTGATCGTCGGGCCATTTATGCAGTGGTTAAATCCTGATGAGATATTAGGTAATTTGCTCTTTCCGTTGGTCTCTTTGGCGGTGGCAGTGATTTTATTTGAAGGCAGTTTGACCTTAAATTTTAAAGAAATTCGTGGCGTGAGTGGTTCGGTATGGAGCATTGTTTCCATCGGGGCGATCATTTCGTGGGCGGCGACCAGTATCGCAACACACTATTTCCTCGGCTTTACTTGGGAGCTTGCCATGTTGTTCGGCAGCTTAACCGTAGTAACAGGGCCGACGGTCATCGTGCCACTTCTACGAACCGTAAGACCTAACAGTACGCTTGCTAACATTTTGCGATGGGAAGGGATTTTGATTGACCCGCTCGGTGCGCTTTTTGTTGTGATGGTTTACGAGTTTATCGTATCTCACAGCGCGATAAATAGCGTCGAAGTGTTTGGGACGATCATTGCTGTCGGTGTCATGCTAGGTGCGGCCTCAGGCTATGCAGTTGCGACGATCATGCGTCGCTCTTGGCTACCGGAATATTTGCAGCCATTTGCGGTTTTGATGGTGGTTCTAGGTGTATTTTCGGTCTCTAACCACATTGAGTCTGAAGCTGGGTTACTAACCGTCACCGTAATGGGTATGTGGCTCGCAAACGCTAAAGACATCAATATTCAGCAAATTCTGCACTTTAAAGAGCATTTAACCATTTTACTGATCACCGGATTGTTCATCTTCCTTGCGGCTCGAATCAGTCTGGATGATTTTGCTGCGCTAGGTAGCGGTGCGTTATTGTTGTTTGTATTTATGCAGTTAGTGTCGCGTCCGTTATCGATTTTTCTTTCAACCTTCCGCAGCAACTTGCGTCTTAAAGATAAGCTGTTTTTGTCTTGGGTTGCACCGCGCGGTATTGTTGCTGCTTCGATTTCGTCTCTTTTCGCGATCAAATTGACCGAATACGGCATTGATGAAGCGATTTTACTGGTCCCTATGACCTTCATGGTGATTATAGGAACGGTCGTGTTACAAAGTGCGACGGCACGTCCTGTAGCGCTGACGTTGGGCGTTGCAGAGCCAGCACCACGCGGCTTCTTGTTGATTGGTGCTAACCGAGTAGCAAGAGAAATAGGGCAGGCGCTGGCGCGTTATGACCGCCGCGTATTAATGACTGACTCAAACTGGGAGTACATCAGTCAGGTTCGTATGTTGGGGTTGGATTACTATTACGGCAACCCTATTTCTAGTCACGCGGACGACAACTTGAACTTGATAGGAGTTGGACAAGTGGTTGCATTAACGCCCGATCAGCATTTCAACATTATGGCTTGCATGCAATTCGTCGACGAGTTTGGGGAAGATAAAGTTCACTGCTTACAAAAAGTGAAAACCAACGGCAATGGCAGCGAGAAGCACTCCGTGGCTCAGGAGTACCATGGTAAATTGCTGATGGGCGGCAATGTAAGCTATACCCAGCTAGCCAGTATGTTAAGTCGTGGTGCAGAGGTTAAACACACGAAATTGAGCGATAACTTCACGTATCAAGATTATTTAGCGCATCACAAAGGTAGTTCAGTTGTACCGCTGTTCCATGTAGAAGAAAAAGGAAAAATTCAATTCTGTGATGATCCCGAACAGTTTGAACCAACGACGACAAGCACTGTTGTGTCGCTAATTCTGTCGGACAGCGTAAAGTAAACTACAGAGCAATGTGATCCATTTTCATCATGGGTATCGTACGCTGATTATCTCAATTTGAAGAGAAACTTGCCGGCTTGTTTAAAACGGAAAGCGAGTTTCTTTTCTTATAATGTCAGGGGCAGTCGAGATTCATTACTCGTTTCGGAAAAGTAATCCGGCAAATTCACAAAATTCGCATTGACGTTACTGATAAGGATCGCAATACTGCGCGACTGTTTTACTTTAGGGTGACATTATGGCTCCGCAAACTAACCGAAAAGATTTACACCTAGATGCTGTTTTACATCATGATATGAGCATGAAGCATAAAACGGCGGGTTTTGAGTCTGTCGAGTTTGAACACTGTGCGCTGCCAGAATGTGACTTTCACGCGATCGATTTATCGACAGAGTTTCTTGGTCATCAATTAGCGCTACCATTTTTGATTAGCTCGATGACTGGCGGAGCAAAAGACGCAGAAACGATCAATTGTCGTTTGGCTGAAGCCGCAAGTGAATTAGGTATTGCCATGGGCGTCGGCTCGCAACGGATTAGCTTAGAAGAAAGTCAGCATTCGGGCTTGGGTAAAACCATTCGTGAGTTGGCGAAAGAAGTACCGTTGTATTCCAATCTTGGAGCCGCTCAATTGCTCGATAAAGGTAAACTCGATAATGCGCAACGTGCGGTTGAGGCGATTCAAGCCGATGCCTTGTTTGTGCACGTTAATCCAATGCAGGAAGCGTTTCAGAAAAATGGCGACCACAATTGGGTTGGTGTTTTCCAGGCAATTGAGATGCTTAAATCTCGCGTGAAGGTTCCTATCATTATCAAAGAAGTCGGTTTTGGTATTAGCGGACACATTGCGCAGCGATTAATTGATGCTGGTGTGGATGCAATTGACGTTGCGGGCGCGGGTGGCACAAGCTGGAGTGCGGTTGAAGGGTATTGCCAAGATAATCCGAAAATGCAGCGTGCAGCCGAGCTTTTCCGCGATTGGGGTGTCCCTACAGCAACATGTTTGGCTCAAATCCGCGCACTGCATCCTACATTACCCTTGATCGCCTCGGGAGGTGTTCGTAATGGGCTTGAAGCGGCGAAAGCCATTCATCTGGGGGCTAATCTCATTGGGCAAGCAGGTGCAGTATTAAAAGCTGCGACGATCAGCACGCAATCTGTCGTCGATCACTTTGAACAAATGGCATTAGAGCTGCGTTTAGCGTGCTTTGGTACTGGCTCTTCTAAGGTTGGTGAGCTAACGAAAGCGCGCTGCCTATAGCTTTTAGAATGGCGCGCTTTACACAGAGTCGCTCAATAATTTTTCGGTGTCTTAACACGTAGACTGATAATTTCGTTATAGTTGATACAAAAGTCACTTCAGCTAGTGACGCCTTTATTCAGACATTTGAATGGGCTCGTGTTGAAGAGATTGAGTTTAATTTTACTATTGTTTGCAACTGGAACCTTAAATTTATGAAAAAACTAGTCATGCTGATGTTGGCGGCTTCTGCTTTGACCGCTTGTAGTGATGAAGTGGGCACTGAAGGCTGGTGTAACGACATGCGCGATAAGCCAAAAACAGAATGGACAGCAGACAACGCGGTAGACTTTGCAAAGCATTGTGTTCTGCAAGATGGTGTCGGCAGCGAGCAATGGTGTGAAAACCTGAAAGATAAGCCGAAAGGTGACTGGACTGCAAACGAAGCGACCAGCTTTACTAAACACTGCATTTTTTAAGCACAGCGGAAAGCGCCTTTTCTGAGGTGACATTCTGTGAGGTAAACACCAAGCGTTATTGCTTGGTGTTTTTGTATCTAAAATAGCTCGATTTTTCACGTGTCGAGCGCACTTCCCTCTGAATGGAATGTTTTACATTTTCGTTTCATTTTTGAAAACCTGTATTGCCTGTCTTTAATTTTTCGTATTGCAGTGGCATGGTGTCGAGATAGCCATCTAGTTCAATTAGATTCATAACAAAAAGGAATTCAAATGGAAGTACTAAAAGGCTCATGTCTG
Organism: Vibrio sp. Vb2131; assembly: GCF_033338535.1. NCBI lineage: Bacteria > Pseudomonadati > Pseudomonadota > Gammaproteobacteria > Vibrionales > Vibrionaceae > Vibrio > Vibrio sp. Vb2131. The sequence goes on along the minus strand of NZ_JAWOSW010000005.1, from coordinate 149,730 downwards.
TGCGGCAAGGTAAAGTTGGAAGTGGCAGATGAATTTAAGTACATGGGAAATTGCCATTGCTCTGAATGCCGCAAGTTCACAGGTTCTGACTATTCATCTGCCGGTGGTATTGCGTTGGATAAACTGCTTATTATCCAAGGGAAAGAAGATATTCAAACTTATCAGAAAAGCGAAAATACCATGCTATGCTTTTGTCGCCACTGCGGATCAAGTCTGTATTCGAAAAAGAACAATGGGATCGTCAATATTCGCCTTGGTATCTTGGATGACACACCTTCTCACAAGCCTGATTTCCATATTTTTGTCGCGTCGAAAGCGCCGTGGCTCGAGATATCGGATAACCTGACTCAATTTGATGCTGGGCCAAAATAGAGTTGTTGTAGATAAGTATTTAGAAACAGAGCGCGTTACAATACGCTTGCGACACGCTCTGTGCTTTTACTTTGTATATTAGAACGGAGACGACTATTTGGCGTTTTGTAGTTCTTCTAAGCCACCTGCATTGTGCAGATTCGTAAAGCCTTGCGATTGTAAGTATTGATACGCTTTGCCAGAGCGGTTACCACTGCGACAGTACAACACGATAGCTTGATCTTTATCGACGTCTTGAAAATGTTTATCAAGTTCAGATAAAGGGAAGTTGACGGCATTATCCAAATGCCCTTCAGAAAACTCTTGCGGCGTACGCACATCGACAATCATCGCGCCCTTGTCAATCAATTGCCACCCTTGTTCAGCGCGTTCAGAAGCCGACACGTTGGGTGAGAGGAAGCCAACGCACAACGTTGCAAGAAATAGAGATACGGCCTTTTTCATTGTTTGATTATCCTTTTTAAGAGTACGTAACCACTCTAGATTTGATTGAGCATATTTTCCATCATAAAGAGATGCTAAGTGGTTGTGAATACGATAATTCGATAGAAAATTTTATTTAATTTAATAAAAAATTTTTATCAAATTCACCTCTTGAACTCTCATTTTTCGACCTTATTATTTTCATCGAAAGCGAGCTGTCGACTCGCAAATCCATCTTGATGTTTATTTTGTCTTTTATTTTTGGTTCCAAGTAGGAGGCACTTAAAAATGAAAATTCGTCCTTTAAATGACAAGCTAATTGTTGAAAGACAAGAGGTGGAAAATAAATCTGAAGGGGGAATCGTTTTAACTTCTCAGTCGGTGAAAAAATCAAACCGCGGGAAAGTCATTGCTGTTGGTTTAGGTAAACGTCTTGAAAATGGCGAACGCGCTGCGATGGAAGTCAAAGTGGGCGACCAAATCATTTTCAATGACGGTTACGGCGTGAAAACCGAGAAAATTGACGGCGCAGAATACTTAATTCTGTCCGAATCTGATGTGTTAGCAATCGTTGAGTAATTATTTTTGTAGTAGTTTTTTGAGGAGATAACCATGGCTGCAAAAGACGTATTATTTGCTAATGACGCACGTCAAAAAATGCTGAAAGGTGTGAACTTACTGGCGGACGCAGTAAAAGTGACACTAGGCCCGAAAGGCCGCAACGTTGTGCTTGATAAATCTTACGGCGCGCCAACCATCACCAAAGATGGCGTGTCTGTAGCGAAAGAAATCGAACTGAAAGATAAGTTCGAAAACATGGGCGCACAAATGGTGAAACAAGTGGCGTCCAAAGCGAATGATGAAGCGGGGGACGGTACAACGACCGCTACCGTACTGGCGCAATCTTTCATCAATGAAGGTCTTAAAGCGGTAGCCTCTGGCATGAACCCAATGGACCTAAAACGTGGTATCGACAAAGCCACTGAAACGGCGGTTGAGAAACTACGTGAAATGTCTAAGCCATGCAGCGACAAAGAATCCATTACCCAAGTGGGTAGCATTTCTGCAAACAGCGATCGCGCGATCGGTGAAATCATTGCAGAAGCGATGGAGAAAGTGGGTCGCAATGGCGTGATTACGGTTGAAGAAGGCCAAGGTCTAAACAACGAATTGTCTGTGGTTGAAGGTATGCAATTTGACCGCGGTTACTTGTCGCCATACTTCATCACTAACCAAGAAAATGGCAGCGTAGAGCTAGACAACCCTTACATCCTATTGGTGGACAAAAAAGTCAGCAGCATCCGCGAGCTATTGCCTGTACTAGAAGAAGTGGCGAAATCTTCTCGCTCGCTATTGATCATTGCTGAAGACATCGAAGGTGAAGCGCTAGCGACATTGGTTGTGAACAACATGCGCGGCATCGTGCGTGCGACCGCGGTGAAAGCGCCTGGCTTTGGTGACAACCGTAAAGCGATGATGGAAGACATTGCGGTACTAACTGCTGGTACGGTCATCTCTGAAGAAATCGGCCTAGAGCTCGAAAAAGCAACGTTAGAGCAACTAGGTAGTGCGAAGAAAGTTACCATCACCAAAGACACAACAACCATTGTGGGTGGTGCAGCAGAAGCAAGCGCGATTGCTGATCGTGTGGCTTCGATTGAAAAACAAATCGAAACAACCACCTCTCAATACGATAAAGACAAGCTTCAACAACGTGTTGCGAAGCTTTCTGGCGGCGTAGCGGTGATCAAGATCGGCGCTGCAACCGAAGTTGAGATGAAAGAGAAGAAAGACCGCGTGGACGATGCGCTACACGCTACCCGCGCAGCGGTTGAAGAAGGTATTGTTGCTGGTGGTGGTGTTGCCCTAACTAAGATCGCGAAAGAATTGGCGGATCTAAAAGGCGACAATGATGACCAAAACGTGGGTATCCGAGTTGCGCTACGTGCAATGGAAGAGCCTCTTCGTCAAATCGCAACTAACGCAGGTGACGAAGCTTCTGTTGTGGCGAACGCTGTCAAAGCGGGTGATGCCGATTACGGTTACAACGCTGCAACAGGTGAATACGGCAACATGATCGAAATGGGTATCTTGGACCCTGCGAAAGTAACACGCTCAGCGCTTCAATTCGCTGCGTCTGTTGCTGGCTTGATGATCACCACTGAAGCGATGATCACCAACCACGTTGAAGACAAAGAACTTGATATCTAACGTCATCAATCGTTAGTGATTAAGTAAGCGTTAAAATAACAATAACATTGCAAAACCTAAGCGGGCTCGCTTGAGCCCGCTAATCAGTCATTTGAGGTAAGTGTTATGACCCGTTTACCTGCGTTTTCTTTCTCAATATCTGAGCCGGGCGGTAATGAAGCTTCGTCAACGTGGCCGACTGCTATTCACTTCCCCCTCGTTCCAGCTGGGCCAGAGTTTTCGATCGAAAATGCTCTGCCTAAACGTCCGACAGTGACGATATTCACTATCGATCTGTCTCAGTTATTTAAAGGGGACGCTCGGGTCATCCATTAACTGTATCGAAACAGCCAGCGCACGTTGGCTGTTTTTTTCTAATTTAAAGTATTGATAATGTAGATTTTTATTTGATTACTGCCACTTGTTCAATGATCAATTTGAACTGGGGTAATCGGACCGCAAGCGCACTACACCTTTAAGCCCAGCATTGCGCCGAAAATGATCAATCCCGCCCCACATGCTTGATTGAGTCGATGCTTAATCTTCAACAAGAAAGCTTGTAGCTGGGATGACGTGAATAAAACAGCAACGATAGAAAACCAAATACCATGCAGCGCAATCATATAAATCCCGTAAAAAAAGGCGATGTGTTGCTGATTAGAGTCGGGAGAAGTCACTTGGCTAAAAATACTCAGAAAAAACAGCATCGTCTTGGGATTGAGTAAATTACACAGAAATCCCTGCATGAAAAATCGCCACATTGAATACTCGCTCTGTTGAATGGTTTCTGAGTTTGACGCAGGCTGCGAGGAGAATATTCCTTTAATCCCAAGGTAGACAAGATAAGCGGCCCCAAGATAGCGCACGAGATTAAACAACCATTCATTTTGTGAAATTAAGTAACTGATCCCCAGCATGGAGTAAGCGATGTGGATGCTGATCGCCATGCTGATACCAATCGCACTATACACGCCTGCTTTTCGTCCTTGATTTAAGCTATTTCTTAATACCAAAACAAAGTCTGCGCCAGGGCTAATGACAATAAGCACACCTAATAACGCAAGAGTTACAAATTCCATATCGATTTCCTGTTTGAATGATGAAGTCTGGGATGTAGCGAAATTGTAGGCGTCTTTATTACTAACTATAATCGAAAAATATTCCCATATTGGTGAGAAAAACTCACAGATGCGTCACCTGAAATCTTTTTATGTCTTCCACGTTGCGGCGAGTTCTTCAAGCTACACTGAAGCGGCTGACAAACTGAACATTACCCACGGAGCCGTGAGTAAGCAGATCAAGCAACTTGAGCAATATCTGTCTCAACCCTTGTTCTTCAAAGAGGGCAGGAAAGTCGTGTTGACGGCGGAAGGCGAATTACTCAAGACATACACAGAAACGGCATTCCAAACGCTAGAAACAGGCGTGAATACGCTTATTCAAGAGAAGCATCAGCATCTTGAAGTGTCTTGTGAACCGACATTAACCATGCGCTGGTTGATGCCAAGGTTGGCCGCGTTTAATGATGAACACCGTGCTGATGTTCGTTTGTCGACGGCTGGTGGCCCGGTAACATTAGGATCAACTGGGCTTTCGATGGCGATTCGTCGAGACGATTTTGCGCAGCATCACGATTACGACAAAACCATTCTTGTGGAAGAGTGGGTGGGGCCGGTATTTTCTCCTGAGTATTGGCAATTCATTAAAGACAATTTGAAAGCAGCTCGACTGTTGAATAGCCAAACCAGACCGAATGCTTGGGCGGATTGGCAGCAATCAACACGTTGTGAAACTTTCAACGGCAACACTCAGCAATCATTCGCGCATTTTTATTTTTGCATACAAGCCGCAGTGGATGGCTTAGGCGTCGCAATGGGATCGTATCCTTTTGTCATGGACGATATTAAGCGTGGTAATTTGGTCGCACCATTTGGGTTTTCTCCATCAAGTTGCAATTACGTTTTATTGAGTCAAGATAAAAAGCGTACAGAACTCGAACATAAATTTATCACGTGGTTACAAACGCAAATGGCAGAGTGTGTGCCACTGTCATCACAGCAGATTACGCAAGGCGAATAGAAGGCATAGAGCGAGATTACGTCAGTCAGTTTTATGGAAAAAGGCTTAGGAAATTGGAAATGGAAAACCTCAATATTGTTGAAATCAAATCATTTGTTCCGGCGAAAGATTACGCGCTATCAAAACGCTTTTATGAGGCGATTGGCTTTGAAATGGCGTCGGACTTCGGTGATGTAGCATACTTCTCTCAAGGTAGCTGCGCGTTTCTTTTACAGAATTTTTATGAGCCAGAACACGGCAATAACTTCATGATGCACTTGCTCGTAGAAGACGCAGAAAGTTGGCATCAGCACTTATCCAAAGTGGGTCATGAGGAATTTGGTTCGCGTTTGACAGAGCTAGTCGAGCAACCTTGGGGCATACGCGAATGTTGTTTGTTTGACCCTAGTGGCGTTTTATGGCGAATTGGCCAGAACATGAATACTGACTAAAGCCAGTCTTATTTTCACCGCATCTACGCGCAGGTATTGAGATCTCGATATCTGCGCGTTTTCTTTTTTACTTAGCCTTGCCAACGTTTGTAGCGCACTCACGCCTTTTTCGAGGTGGTGTGCGATGGGCTAACGCCAAAAAACTCCTCAAGCAGCATGGCTTTGAGTTCCGCTCTGACTTCTGCGCCACCGATTAACGCCAAAAGTGCGAGTCCTCCTGGAATAAGGATGACCATTAATATCGGTCTTAAAATATACGAAAAGCAGAAGATGGTCGGGAAGAAAATCAATCCTTGGCCTAGTTTGTTTAATACGTACATGAGCGATTCCTTTTGTTTTTATATAAAATGAGCATGCTCAATTTTATAAATGAGCGCGCTCAATTTGTCAATCTCAACCACGCAAGGTATGATCCTTTCAGGCTCATTAAGCAGACACATCAATGACGAAGCGACAACAAACCAGAGATAAAATTCTAAAAGCCGCATGGGCATCTTTTGCTCAAAATGGCTATGACATGACGACCACAAGGCAGATAGCGAGAGAAGCAGGAGTAGCCGATGGCACAGTGTTTAGCCATTTCCCGACTAAACTGTCGATTTTGCGCGAAGGGATGCTGGCGCAACTGCAACAGATCAGCCAAGAAACGCTAGTCAGTGTGGAAGGTAAAACCGATATCGACATTGGTTTGGCGCTGACGGAGAAATACTATCGCTACTATTTTGCGAACGTTGAGCTGAGCCGAGCTTTGTTGAAAGAGGTGATTTGGGATTTGGATTATTATCAGTCGTTTAACCAAGCTTTGTTTCAATCTGTAAACGGAAGCTCCGTCCTTGAGGGAAAAATACCGCTGATTTTTGACTGCTATTTTATGACGTTAATCTCGCACTTGAGCCGTGCAGAACCGGATGTTGAAGCGGCACTTGAAGAGCTTCATGCTAAGTTTCAGCAAATCATTGCGACTGCATAACATGGCCCCAACGCAGGAGCTGAAAGAATATACTGCCTGTCATTTTATTTGCTGGGCTCCCATTTTCTCGTTTCAGTTGGCGTCTCACCAAATAGCCGCTTGTAGCTTTGACTGAACTGCCCGAGATGGAAAAAACCAAAGTCAAAAGCGATTTCTGCAATTGTTCGATTATCTTCAGGGCTTTGTAGCACTCTACGTACTTGATTCAGGCGCATTCGATGTATGAACTGCTTTGGGGAAGTATTACAGCAATGTTCAAAGGTGTACTGTAGTGTGCGACGACTGACGTGTACTGCGTCACACAGTTCACTGACGGTTATCGGCGTACGGTAGTCTAGATCCTGTAGCTGTTGTTTTATACGGTGCATCACGTGTTGACGATGAGAGATTGATATCGGATGGCTCGTGTGCAGTGAACTGAGTGAGAACAACTCCAGCACAATATCTTTTAAGATTGCTTGATGTGTGGTTTCAGACCATCTTGGCTCGGCGGAACCAAGTAACATGCCTAAGTAGTATTTAAGTTGTTGAATGTGTTTTTCCGTCAACCCCGTTAAGTGCAATGTGTTGTTTTGGATGCTCCCAAGCTCAAGTTGATTTTCTATGATGTGAACGAAGTTTTTGTCGAGCACTATTCCATAGATAGAAAACTGCTCCGGTGTCATTAACTCAAAATCAGCGCCACCTTGCCTAAGCAAAAGTTGGCTTGAATTAAACTGACTGTGATTTAGGTGTAGCGGCTTATTTTCCGTACTCAAACCCAACCAAATACCTCCCTGTTCAACCCTGCATTGCTGTCTTAGCGAGCGGTTACTGTCTTCACGAAATACATGGAAATTGGGAAATCGTCGTTCTCGAATTTGACCTAAAAATCGACCATCGCTGAGTTGGTCATATTCCTGTTGCCAGTTTATCAGACTCGCAGCTTGTTGGTTTGCATCCTTAGTGTGATGGATGCACAGCATTGGTGCAGTTTGGGGCATTTGGTTACTCATCCTTGTGATGCTCATTCCTTTTTTGTGAGTCATGTTGGAGCAGTATTTACATAACTCATTGTTTATTATTGGTTTATAAATGTTGCCAGTTTTTGATAACGCTACGGAACACATTTGGCAATACTTTCTTAAAGCTTATTGATAGTTCAGCAAAAAGCGAACCAAATAGTGAAGAGGAAGAGCAATGACGGCAACTTATCGTCGGCAACAAGGAAGTAAAGTCTATACCTTTAAGTCATTAGCTGACTTGATGGCGAAAGCGACACCGGAGCGCTCAGGCGATGCGTTAGCCGGGGTTTGTGCTCAGTCAGCGGCAGAACGTGTAGTCGCACAAATGGCGCTGTCTGAGTTACCACTTAAAACGTTTCTTAACGAGGCGGTTATTCCATACGAAAGCGACGATATCACTCGTCTAATTATCGATACGCATGACCTTGAAGCCTTTAAGCCGATTGAGCACTTGACGGTCGGAGATTTTCGAAATTGGCTGCTGAGTGAAGAAGCCGATGGTGAAACGTTGGCTAAAATTCGTCAAGGTTTAACACCAGAAATGGTGGCCGCAGTCAGTAAGATTATGCGCAACCAGGATTTGATTCTCGTTGCTAAAAAATGCCAAGTTGTCACGGCTTTTCGGAATACGATTGGTTTGCCGAGTCGCCTGTCTACTCGCTTACAGCCGAATCATCCCACTGATTCTCTCAACGGTATCGCAGCGACCATTTTTGATGGTCTGATGTACGGAAATGGCGACGCGGTTATCGGTATCAATCCGGCAACAGATAATGTGCCTCAAGCTATCAAGTTAATGAACTTAATGGATGAGGTGATTCAACACTATCAAATACCGACTCAGTCTTGTGTGTTAACTCATGTAACGAACACGATAGAAGCCATTGAAATGGGTGCACCAGTCGATCTCGTTTTTCAGTCGATAGGTGGCACGCAAGGGACGAATGATACCTTCGGAATCGACTTGTCGATTTTGAAAGAGGCCCATGAAGCCGCGTTGTCTTTGAATCGAGGTAGCGTAGGAAACAATGTGATGTATTTTGAAACCGGACAAGGTACCGCGCTGTCTGCGAATGCATTTCATGGGGTCGATCAACAGACTTGTGAAGCCCGTGCTTATGCTGTCGCGAAACAGTTCGATCCTTTGTTGGTTAATACAGTTGTTGGGTTTATTGGCCCTGAGTATCTGTTTGATGGCAAACAAATCATTCGTGCTGGGCTTGAAGATCATTTCTGTGGGAAGTTGCTTGGTTTACCTATGGGTTGCGATATCTGTTACACCAATCATGCCTATGCCGATCAGAATGACATGGATAACTTGCTGACACTATTAGGTGTGGCCGAGTGCTCGTTCATCATGGGTATTCCAGGGTCTGATGACATCATGCTCAACTATCAAACTACCTCATTTCACGATGCCCTTTACGCAAGAAAAGTACTCGGTTTGAAGCCAGCACCAGAGTTTGAAAAATGGTTAATGGAGATGCAGATTTTCGAGAGCGTGCAAGACGTTCGGTTAAGTGAGCAAATCTCTCGCTCGTTTTCGGGAGCAATTAACCAACTGAATAAGGGGTATTCTCATGGGTAAAGTAATCACCATTGCTCAGTCTCCACAAGATGAGTCTGGAGTTGTCACACACAACCCGTGGGGCAAGTTACGCGACTTCACCTCTGCTCGGATCGCTCTGGGTCGCAGCGGAAACAGTGTACCAACCAACGAGTTACTCTCATTTCAGCTGGATCATGCCCAAGCTATGGATGCAGTGCATTGCAGTTTGAATATTGAGTCTCTCGTTGCTGGTTTGTCGGACTCTTACTCGATTCTTGAAAATACCTTAGAGCCTCCAGTGGTAGTGAGCAGCCAAGTGAGTGATCGGCTTATGTACTTGCAAAGGCCCGATTTAGGACGGCAGCTCGATGAATCTTCTTGGCAAACGCTCAACTCGATAGCAAATGAGCATAACACTGACATTGATCTTGCGATTGTTATTGCTGATGGACTTTCTTCCGTCGCAATTCAAAACCATGCCGTGCCTGTTGTTACGCGATTGATTTCTCTTTTAAGTGCTGATGATGAACATCAATGGAAATTCACACCTATCACAATCGTAAAGCAAGGAAGAGTAGCAGTAGGGGATGATGTTGGTGAATGTTTTAACGCTAAGGCCGTGCTGGTTTTAATTGGAGAGAGGCCCGGTCTAACTTCTCCGGATAGCATGGGTATGTATCTCACTTGGGGGGCTAAACGAGGCTCTAAAGATTCCCAAAGAAACTGCATTTCCAATGTGCGCCCTCAGGGGCTCAACTATGACGATGCCTGTGAACGCGCATTTTACTTGCTCAAGGAGGCTCGAAAATTACAACTGTCAGGAGTGAATCTGAAAGATCGCTCCGATATCAATGAGCCAAGTGGCGCAAGTGTTGAAGATAAACACAGCGACAACTTTTTAATTTCATCAAAGTAGAAGGATTTACTATGTCTAAACATCAGGAGTACTTGGCCAAAAGGCAGCTAAAAAGAGGCACCGCAGGTTGGATTTTACTTGCTGGCTTAGGTGTCTCGTATGTTATATCTGGTGACTTCGCCGGTTGGAACTTTGGCATCGCTCAAGCAGGATGGGGAGGCTTTCTTATTGCTGCTATCGCGATGGCAGTAATGTATTTCACGCTAGTATTGTCTTTAGCTGAAATGTCTGCGGCTATTCCTGCTGCGGGTGGTGGTTACAGCTTCGCAAGACAGGCGATGGGGCCGACAGGTGGCTTTTTCACTGGCTTATCAGTTTTGATTGAATATGCGCTAGCGCCTGCTGCGATAGTGATTTTTATTGGCTCAGCAGTGAATGAATTGGTTGGTATCGATGGCCCTGTTGTTTACGCACTTTTCTACGCCGTCTTTATCGCTATTCATATGGCAGGTGTTGGCGAAGCTCTCAAAGTAATGATGGTCATCAGTGGTTTGGCTGTGCTAGCTATTCTCATTACTGCTGCTGTGCTTATTGGTCACTTTGACGTTAATAACTTATTCGATATTGCTCCGGCGACGGCTCAGGCAACAGAAATCTTGCCGTTTGGGTGGTATGGCGTATGGGCTGCGTTGCCATTTGCAATGTGGTTGTTTCTTGCGGTTGAAGGTGTGCCTTTAGCGGCAGAGGAGGCAAAAAATCCGGCAAAAGATGTTCCCAAAGGCATCATTGGTGCGATGCTGTTTTTATTGCTAACCGCAACTCTCGTAGTCGTCCTTTTGGCTGGTGCGGTTGGCTCAAAGGTCATAGGCGATAGCGCGGTGCCATTAGTTGACGCCCTAAAGCTTACGGGCAATTCAACGGTAGCAATGGCTGTGAACTTACTCGGGTTAGCTGGTCTTATCGCTTCTTTCTTTTCTATCATTTATGGTTACAGCCGCTTGGTGTTTGCGCTTTCCCGCGCGGGTTATTTACCGCAAACTTTGTCATTAACCAGTGACAAAAAAGTGCCTTCTCGTGCGCTGTTGGTTCCGGGCGTTTTTGGGTTCTTGGTTTCACTTACGGGTGAGGGGGACTTAATCTTGGCGATGGCTGTTGTCGGTGCGACTGTATCGTACGCATTAATGTCCTTGAGCCATATTTTATTGCGAATTAAACAGCCTGAATTAACTCGTCCATATAAAACGCCTGGTGGGATAATTACTTCGAGTATTTCTCTGGTGCTTTCTTTGATCGCAATGACAGGTGTTTATGCTTTTGATCCCTCGGCCTTTTTCATGACAATGGGATTGTTTCTTATCGGTGGTGTTTATTATGGGTTATACAGCCGCAACAAATTGGTGGCAGCAACCGCCGAGGAAGAGTTTGCCATGCTGTCTGTAGCAGAGCTAGAGCTTGAATCAGATGTCGTACGATAGTCACTCTGATTCTTGTTATTCAGCATATTAAGGGAGCCATAGGCTCCCTTTGTCATTTCTATCAAAAGTGCATAGCGCACAAATGCATCACTTTAACTTTATAAGTGGTTAATCATGTGAAAGTCTAGTCTGGATAACGATGGCGCAGATCCATCACAGGTAAAGGTTAAGTTTTCAAGGAAAGGTCATGATAAATAAGGTATTTAATACACTTTTGGGAACAGAGTTACCGATTATTCAAGCGCCAATGGCCGGTGTGCAAGACAGCCAAATGACCATAGCCGTCAGTAATGTTGGCGGGCTTGGCTCGTTACCTTGTGGAATGCTGAACAAAGACGCCATCGTAAAAGAACTTCAACTTATCAAGCAGGCAACTAACCGACCGTTTAACCTCAATTTCTTTTGCCATGAAATGCCGGAGTATGACGCCAACAAGCACGAAAAGTGGCAAAAAACGCTGCAACCGTATTTTTCCGAGGTTGATGCAACCGTTCAGGCTCAGCCAAACGCTCCGACAAGGATGCCTTTCAATCATGATATTGCTGACGCGATTGAACCATTTGCACCGCCAGTGATCAGTTTCCACTTTGGTTTGCCAGACGATGATCTGTTAGCTCGAATTAGAGGGTGGGGAGGGAAGATCCTTTCGTCAGCGACCACGGTGGACGAAGCACTTTGGCTAGAAGCAAAAGGCGTTGACGGTATTATCGCCCAAGGCTTGGAGGCTGGTGGACACCGAGGTATGTTTTTATCGGATGATTTAACTACTCAATTAAGTTTGATGGCGTTATTACCACAAATCGCCAAACGGGTGAATTTGCCTGTTATTGCTGCAGGCGGAATCGCTGATAGAAGTGGGGTGGAAGCCGCGTTGAGATTAGGAGCGAGTGCCGTTCAAGTTGGCAGCGCCTATTTGTTGTGTGATGAGGCGAAAACATCGTCTTTACATCGATATGCCATTGCCAGTGAACGCGCGCAACATACCGCTGTGACCAATGTTTTCTCGGGCCGACCAGCGAGAGGCATTGTGAATCGCGCGATGTCGGAGCTAGGCTACATCAGTGAGTTTGCGCCGAAATTCCCATACGCCTCCATTGAAATGGCTCAACTAAGAGCGCTTATGGAAAAGCAAAACCGAGATGAATTCACACCGTTGTGGTGCGGACAAAACTCGTCGGGTTGTAAGGAAATATCGGCGGCAGAAATGACATTGTCATTAGTGGAAGGCATCGATTTAAACTGATATGCATCTTGCCTTTTAAAGCGATGCTGACTGAATGGTTACGAGTTATCCCTGTATTTATGTAGTAAATCTAATGGGATGTGGCAGTAATCATTCGGAAAGTTTGTGAGTCTGTCTTGGTGCTCATCATCACTTGGCACATAATTTGTGAGTGGCAGTACTTCTACGGCGATCTTGTCGGCGTCCGGTCGTGCTGCGATAAACGCTTTCGCGATGGTGAGATGCTGTTCGTTTTGGCTATAAACACCAGTACGGTACTTCTCACCTACGTCTTCACCTTGCTTGTTAACGCTGTAAGGGTCGATTATCTCAAACAAATACCCCATTAAAGTTTCAACCGAAACTTGCTCAGGGTCGAACTGGGTTTTCACGCACTCTGCGTAGCCATCGTATTCGGATTGAGTGTTATCCGTTGTGCCATTTGCTCGCCCGGCTTCTGTGTTGATTACGCCCGGAAGGTGGCGCATAAATTCTTGCACGCCCCAAAGGCAACCGCCTGCGAAGTAAATTTCTTCCATTACTTTTATCCTAGTCTTTACCGTTGTTGGGATGTAGGGAGTTAACCCCTCTTCTTCCATCCCATTTTCGTTGCCCTATTATCTGTTGATGGGAGCGATATTCGCAAGGTACAGCTTGGCTAATCAGACCACGCGTTTTTTCCTTTTTACTTTCAAGTTCTTTTCATATGAAACATCAGGTGAGTATACTGTAAGCTCATCAATAAGGAGCGAACCTGTGAACCCAAGACAAAATGAAATCCTGCAATTAGTGAACGACCGTAAACGCGTTCAAGTCACAGAGCTTTCTGACATCATTGGCGTGTCGGGTGTGACCATCAGACAGGATTTGAACTTTCTGGAGCAACAGGGCTACCTAAAGCGCGTTCACGGCGCAGCTACCGCGTTGCAAAGTGATGACATTGATGCCCGCCTAGAAGTACGTTTCGATATTAAACAATCGCTCGCAAACCAAGCTGCGGATTTGGTCGCATCGAATGAGACAGTGCTGATTGAAGGAGGCAGTGCCAATGCGTTGTTGGCTCGGACATTGGCTGAGCGCGGCGATGTGACCATTATTACGCCATCGGCGTATATCGCCCATCTCATCCGTAACACTTCTGCCAACATTATCTTGCTTGGTGGCGTGTATCAGCACCAAGGCGAGAGCTTGGTCGGACCGCTGACTAAGTTGTGTATTGAGAACATTCATTTCAGCACGGCCTTCTTGGGTATTGACGGCTTCCATCAAGACACTGGCTTTACTAGCCGCGACATGATGCGCGCTGAGATCGCAGAAACCATCATTGCGAAAAAAAGGCGCAATATTGTTCTAACGGATTCTAGTAAATTTGGGCAAATTTATCCCTCATCAATTGGTAAGACTGACGAAATATCAGTGCTGCTGACTGACAAAGCCGCTCCGAAAAGCGACCTTGAACAAATCAAAAAGCGAGGTGTGGAAGTTATATTAGGCTGATTAAGCCACGCTTCGTTTTCGCTTCGCGAGCATTGCTGTTGGGGAGAAACCGGTGACTAGCATAGTGCCGCTAAGCACTAGAATTGTTCCTATGATGGTGTTAGAGCCGACGGGCTCATCTAGCACCAAGTAGCCCCATAAGATACCAAAAACAGGAACAAGAAAAGTGACAGTCAGTGCTGACGCTGGGCCGATATCAGAAACTAAGCGGAAATAGAGCAAATAAGCGAACCCTGTGCATACAACGCCGAGCGTGACAACAGAGCTCCATTCGAAATGACTTGGTTCTGCACGCATTGGTAAGAATGGTAGCAGCGGCAGTACCCAAATAACCGCCGCCCACATACTGCCGTGAGCATTGTCAAAAGCTGGTACTTGTGGCGCATTTTTAGTGTAGTTGGTAGCAATGCCATAGCTGAAAGAAGCCATCAAACTGGCGGCAATAGGGAGCATGGCTTCTTCACCTATGGTTGAAGTATCTAAGCCGACCAAGACTGCAACGCCTCCAATGCCTATTAGCATACCGAGAACAGATTTCGCTGTGAGTGGGCTGCGGTACCAAACAAAGCCAACTAGTGCTCCCCATATTGGGGCGGTTGAGTTCAATATTGCTAAAGTTGATGCATTCAGTGTCTGGGCTGCGTACGCAAAGAGTAAAAATGGAACTGCGCTATTGAATAAGCCAATAATAAAGAAGTGTTTAGTATGCGCAGTTAACGTGAGTTTCTTCTTCAAATATACGGCGATCAATAACAAAGCGACGGCGGCAAATGTAACTCGAAATTCGATTAAGTAAGCCGGCCCGAATGTGTTGGCGGCGACTCGCATAAACAGAAACGAGCCACCCCAAATAGCAGCGAGGCAGAGTAAGCGAAAAAAACTGACGGCAGTCATTTGACATCCTTGGTCGAGGTCTAGCGCCTCATCGATTAATTGTTGCGCTAACAGTGAATTAAACCAAGGATGAGGTCAACCAGAAATGTAATGCCAGTTCCGGATCTGGCTAGCTTGGGCTCACGTTGATGGTGTGTTGTTGATTTGTGATCACTTAATGGCTCTCTGACCATACTGCGAATTCATTTCCACTCGGTTCAGTGAAGTGGAATCGACAGCCGCCGGGGAATTCGAAAATAGGGCGGATAATTTTTCCACCATGCTGCTCTACTTTTGTCTGAGTGGCCTGAATGTCTGAGCTATAAAATACTAAAAGTGCGCCACCATTTGCGGTTTGGTTTATAAACTCAGATTTGAAGAATCCGCCATCCAACCCTTGTCCTGAAAATGCAGAATATTCTGGACCATAATCGGTAAAGCTCCAGTCAAAAGCACGCTCAAAAAATTGTTTGGTCGCACTGACATTAGTGGAACCAAATTCAACGTAATTCAATTTTTCATGTTGATGCATGGTGAAATCCTTCTCGGTTACTATCGTTTCTAAGCGAACTTTTCTACGATGATGTCGTCCGCTTTTTCGACAAATAATGCGCCATTATCTCTGAGCTCTGTCAGCACATTCTCTACATTATCAGGCAGCACCGCACGAGTTGAAGCAAGATTAACTACCACATTGTAGCCAAGTTCCAGCGCTTGCATGACGGATTTTTTCACACAAAAGTCTAAGGCAAGGCCACCGATAACTAAGGTATCAATCCCGTTGAACTTTAGAAATTCATGCGCGCCTGTCGTTTTGGTGTCGGCAATATCATGGAAAAAAATACCGTAAGGGTGTGCGTCAGGATCCATACCTTTATTAACTTGAAAATCGTAGTCCAACACGGGTGGTAAGCCATCTAGCAGCTCAGAACCTGTTGTGCCAAGCACACAGTGACGGTTCCACTTTATATCCACATTCGGTAAACCAACGGGCTCAAGCATATTGGCTGGCGATTCTGCATCCCATTTTGCTTTCGGTGGGTGCAAGTCACGACTGACCAGTTTTAATCGGCCTTTGGCATGATTGTTCAAAAGCTCCGGTACGATTTCCAACGCACCTGCAACGGGCAGTTCATTTGGACATAACTCACTAAAGCCTTTCTCTGGATCAACGTCGATCACTGCTGTAGTTTGATAGTTTACTCGAACAGTCATGGCAGACTCCTTGTCTGTCTGATTGTCTGCGTTTATCCACGCAAACAGTTTTGAAAAAAGGTTACTTCGTCGCTAGTCAGCGTATATACCATTGCGGGTTTTCCACCTTTGCCTTTGTTGGTTGAAGCGACTTTATTAGTGGGTTTTAGTACGCCTGAATCTATCAAGCGGCGCTTAATCGTCATTCGGCTGATATCAATACCAAACTCTTGATAAGCAGAAATGATGTCCGCAACCAAAAACTCTTTGTCTAATGCAAACAAAAGAACCGATGTGTATTCAATGGATGCACGAAGCTTTTGCCACGCTTTTTCAATGGTTTTTTGATGATCAAATGCGAGGGTTTCTTCTCCATTGAGAATAGCCTGTAGCGAAAACCATTTAAGTTGGCATTCCGGTACACCTGCATTATTTATTTGCTCTACATTGTTACGATCAACTAAGGCGTAGTGCGTAATGTTTAAGCTCCAGTCTTCTGGATCGCGCTTTGGATCACCGTCGATAAATGCTTCGCTAAAATGGCGAGGGTAGGTATGGATTTTCTCACGGCAAATTCGGCGACGCGCCGCTTCAAAGTTTTCATCGGCCGGGCGTCCGCCTTCACTGGTTAAGTCTTTATCAAAGACAAATCCGCCCGGTAGTGCCCAGACTCCATGGTATGGCCGATTTGGATTTGAACGTTTAATCAACAACACTTCCAATCCCTTATCGGCACAGCCAGATAGCCTGAATGGAATAATGTCGACAGATACGATCATGGTTGGGTCCTAATATTGATTTGTAAGTAATCTAGCGCATAACAAGTGGTCAATCAATGGGTAAGTAACGAGTTGTTAGAAACGTTTTTGGTAGTGTTCGTAATACGGTTTGAGCATAAATTTACGGATGACTCTGACTTATTCACAATGCTTGCTCGAATTCTAGACAAAAAAACCTTATAAAAATGAGTGGTTAGTAACAAAAGTTGACAAACTATAGATGGGTGTTTATTGTTTACGCAAATTAGTTAGTAACAAAAAGTTATATACCCAGGAAGGGCATGTAGAAGGGCACCTAATGACCACCAAACTATTTTCTTCCCGCATCATTCAAAGTGCTTTGGATTTCGATGTCTACAAAGTCAATATGATGAGCGCTGTAACAGCGCTTTACCCTGATGCGATGGTGTCATATAAGTTTATCGTGCGCAGTGAGGAAGACCTCTCTGAGCTTTTGCCCGAGGTAAAAGCCGAAGTCCTTAAACTGCAAGATATTCAATTTACGCAAGAAGAAATTGAATATATTAAGCGTGTCGCGCCTTACCTGAATCCTGACTTTGTTGATGCACTGCGCCATTTCCGTTTCAACCCACAAAGCGATGTCTCTTTCCATAACAAAGCCATGGCTGATGGCTCAAGCCAGTTAAGAATTACCATTAACGGTTTGTGGCGAGACACCATCTTGTACGAAACGATCATCATGAGCATCGTGTCTGAAGTTCGTAGCCGTCAGCGTTGGTCAGACATCCCTGTTGCGCAATTTACCACTGTTTTAGAAGAGAAAGTTCGACACCTAAAGTCGGAACTAAAACGTCGTAACATTACTAACTTTAAATTTTCTGACATGTCGACGCGTCGACGTTTTTCCTTTCAAGCTCAGCGCACTATGCTGGAATATTTGTGCCAGGAAGTGCCGGAATGTTTGACAGGAACAAGCAACTATCACTTAGCAAAAGAGCTGAATTTGACGCCTATCGGCACCGTTGCTCATGAATGGTTTATGGGACACCAAGCTCTGGTGAATGTGCGAGATTCGCAAAAAGTGGCGTTGCAACGTTGGCAAAAAATGTTTGATGGTGCACTAGGTATTGCGTTAACCGATACGATTGGTATCGATGCTTTCCTTAAAGACTTTGATGAAGAACTAAGTAACGCGTACTTCGGTGTACGTCACGATAGTGGTTGCCCTTATAGCTGGGGTGAAAAAATCATTGCACACTACCAGTCGCTGAATATAGACCCATTAACAAAAACACTGGTGTTTACCGACGGACTTAACTTCGAACAAGCGTTAGATATTTGCGAGTATTTCCAAGGACGTATTCAGGTGAGTTTTGGTATCGGTACTTTTCTTGCCAATGATATGGGTGATTATGTCAATAAAGATGGTGAAGCCTACCAGCCACTTTCTATCGTGATAAAAATGGTCACGTGCAATGGTTCACCGGTCGCCAAAATCAGTGACGAACCTGAGAAAGCCATGTGTGAAGATATCTTCTTTTTGATGAATCTCAAGCGCCGCTTTGAACAACCTCTTGATTTAAATGAGTGTCGTAAAATGATTGATCGTTTAGAAACTGAAGGTCAAAATTATCTCATCGACGCGTAGGCGTTATCTTCTCTCCATGATAAGCACCCTCTATCGTTACGACAAATTTATATAGGTAAACGTGGAGGGTGATTTCGTTATAGTAATATACAGAAGTAACCAGATACAGCGCAGGAAAGCACTCAAAAGTTGATGTGTTATCTGCCTTTGATAGGTGTAAATCGATACGTTACAGCATCGTGGACGGTGTATCTCATCCGACACTAAACTCAGTCTAATCACGTAGTTTATTCCCACGTACCATGAGCTCACTCGGGTATAGACGTCTATCTGCTTTTATGACTTTGGGCTTCACGTAGTTGCTTGAATCAGGAGTCAAAATGAACCTAGTAGTACATTTGCAAAAGAAAGCGATCCGAAAATATGGCTATGAGATGGCCACTCGCCAAGCATGGAGGTGTGGTATCAAGGCAAATCTTGTAAAGCGCGTGATTGGCCTTTTTAAAGGACAAATTGTTTGTGTGGTTGAAGGTTGCCGAGCAGAGTTTTCTTCTCCTCTTAATAACCCCCTTCACGAAGATGACAAGCAGGGGCGATATGTGTTTGTTGGCGGTGTATGCTGGGAACCAAATAACATTATAGCGCCTGGTTTCCCTGATTTTATGTTTATGCACGTGCGTAATCTAAGCCACCGTCATAAGTATTTAACGGATGACGAACTATTTTTGAGCTTGGCTTAAAAATAAATCTCATAGACTAGTCCAGCCCAATCATAATCAGTAGTGATACAGTTTTATCTCTGTTGACATTCTGCTGAGTGTTTCTTGACGTACCTCTTATAAAACAGTGTTTCTTTACTTGTTAATAACAGAGGGTTTGTTTTCGTCTGATGTGATTTCCCTTTTGCGATTTACCATAACGCTCATCAAAGCAAACCATACTGGGATGTAAATCATGAATATGAAATCTATCGCAATTGCAACGGCAGTTGTTGCTGTACTAGCAGGCTGTAAAGACAAAACGCCACCAGCTCCAACTCAAGCAAACATTACTTTGGTTGAAGCGGTGACTGAAACGGTGAAAAAGCCGCACCAAGTATGTAAAGACGTGGTAGTAACCGAGCAAGTTGCCCCTGCGGATGACAATAAAATTATTGGTACGGTTGGTGGCGCAGCAGCTGGAGCAGCGCTGGGCAACCAAATCGGTGGTGGCTCAGGTAAAGTGATTGCAACTGCAGCTGGTACGATTGCTGGTGCACTGACAGGTCGTAAGATCCAGGAAAATGTGCAAAAAGGTGATGTAGTAACAACGACGAAAAAACAGTGTCATACAGAATATACGACATCTGATAAAGTAGTGGGTTACGACGTCACTTACGAAGTTTCAGGTGCACCAACGACGGTTCGTTTGGCGAGCAAACCAGCGACAAAAACGTTCCCAATTCAAGATGGTAACGTTGTTCTACCACAATAGTTAGCGACTTAACCGAAGCGATTAACAAGCCCTTTTATCTTTGAGATGAAAGGGCTTTTTCACATAAGCGGCGTTTTCATCTGTTTTCCCATTGGAATGTGCGGCCAGAAATACCCGTTAATTTCCGCGTTCGATACAATCACTTTTCTTAAAGTACGAACGGAAAAAACATGGAAGATTTTTACCTGACCGAGCACGGTTTGGCTGGTTATTTCGAGGCGCAATGGTTCGACAAGTTCATTGAGGAGCAACAGATTGAGATGATAACCAGTCGCTCAAAACAAGTCCCACTTTCTTTTTTGTCATCACCTCACTGCTCCCAAGTTGCTGATTTTATTGCGCAAGCGGTAATCGAAAGCAGCGTTCAGCCGTACTCCCTACTTGAGGTTGGGGCGGCGCTGGGAAGAAATTATTATGAGCTAGTGCAACGCTTACCTAACCTTAAAGAAGCGACGCTTGTGGAGCCTTCAAATAGGTTAATGGATGGCTTGAAGCAACGATTAATAGAAGAACAACGCGTCGGGCTTACTTACCTTCACGATGTGAACACCTTAAACACTTTAGAGGTAGAGAATAGAGATATCGTACAGAAATGTGCTCATGTTGATTTGACGCTAATTAACCAGCCTTTTGAGCTCGATACTCTCCAATCTCGCTTTGATTTAGTCGTATGTTTAAATGTGATTGATCAATGTGAGTCGCCACTTAGCGTGATCAATGCTCTAAAAAAAACCACCAAGGTGGGTGGGCTGATCGTTGTCTCTTGCACTTATCAGTGGAACGCGAAACACATCAAAAATAAAGAAGAGGCGGTTGATGATATCAAAGAATACTTTGCTGAAGGCTGGCGTCTAGTATCGGAAGCCGAGCATGAATATCGCATCCGGTTTAATGATCGCTTTGCAAGGCAGTTTTTATCTCACGTAGTCGCTTACGTAAAAACCGATTAGAGCCACATAAAAAAACCGAGCGCTTACGGCTCGGTTTTTTAGTCTTTGGGTTAGAGCACAACTTTAAGTAACGTGCGCTTCTTGTTGCTCTTGCAACTTTTTCTTACGACGTTCTCGTTTAGAAAGCCAAACCAGAGGCACAACAATCATAATGGTTCCTATTGCCATAAATATATCTGGCACTTCTCCAAACCAAATCAATCCCACAAACACGGCACCAATTAAGCCACTGTATTCAGCGCTGGCAATTTTGTTGCTATCGATCGAGCGGTAAGCGATGACACATGTTGCTGCATAAATCATGATGAACAGACTTGAGCCAGCAGCAACAGGGAAAGCACTCCAGTCCCAAGGTTCTGCTTCGATCAGAACAAGCAAGAAGGCTACTGGAATACCTGCCAAGTTTGTCATCAATAATGTTTGCATCACAGACTGATTTTTTGGCAGTTTTCGAATGAGCAAGTTATTGATTGCTAAAGTAATTGCAACAACTAAAGCTGAAATCGCTGCCCAATCGATTTGGTCTGGACGAATGATGACCAATACACCGGCAAAGCCCATTATCGCTGCGGCGACCGATTGTTTAGATAGCTGTTCGCCAAAAAAGATTGCTGCAAGCGGCAACATGATCAATGGCGCGGCGTAAAAGATCGCGTTCGCAGTTGCGAGCGGTAAAGATGAGATCGCCAAAACCATGAATATTGCACCAAGTAACCATACGTGAGCGCGAACAGCATGCCACTTAAACCCTTCAAGAAAAGGCGCATTTTTTGTTAGCAAGTAGACTGGCAGCAGGAAAAGCACCGCTGAAATTTGTCGGAAAAAGACAAATTGAAAAATAGGCACTTCATTTCCGACACTTTTAATTAAAGAGTCCGAAAGCACCGCAATGAGATTTCCAACAATTAATAGCAGCATCGCTGCTCCGACCGATGTAACTTTCACTTTTTCCTCTCCTCTTTCTTTGCCAAAGAGTAGGTGATGTCATAGGATGAAGTGAAGTGATATTTATTAGTTTAAGTATGAGATTTTTAGATAATGAAATTGCCACCACTCAGAGCGGTTCACTGTTTTGAATCTGTTGCCAGAAACTCTAGCTTTTCGCTTGCTGCTGAAGAACTCAATGTGACGCAAAGTGCCGTTAGTCACCAGATACGACTATTAGAAGATTATTTGGGTGAATCATTATTTATCCGTCAAGGCAGAAAGCTCTCTTTGTCCGATACGGGCACCCGCTATTTAGAGGATATTAGCCCAGCAATTAGCTCAATTGCGATGGCCAGCCAAAAGGTGCGAGAAGGGGACAAAGGCAGCATACGGTTGGCGATTTATAGCTCGCTTGCCGTAAAGTGGCTTATTCCTCGTTTGTCTGATTTTAAGCGCTTACATCCAGAAATCGATCTGACACTCAATATGGTCGTTGGTGATCCTGAACAGACAGACAGCGTTGGCGATTGTTTTATCACGGTAGAAAAGCCAAAGCGAAACTACATGTCGGTAAAGTTATACGCGGAGACGCTGTATCCGGTCTGCAGCCATAAAATTTGGAAAGAGTTGCAAGATCAACCGATTCCAGAAGCGCTTTGGCGATACCCTATTTTGTCGACAGACTCAATTTATCGTGAGAGAGGAAAAGACTGGGCTGAGTGGTGCAGAGCGGGCGGTTACACCTTGCCGAAAGATGTCGATGTTCAACATTTTAGTCATATGTTGTTGGCAATAGAGGCGGCGCGTTATGACCAAGGCATCGCATTTGCGAATGATTTTATGCTTAATGAAAGAGATAAAGCGCACGATTTGGTGTATATCCCTTCGCATGGATTGGAAACCGGCGACAGCTTTTATTTTATTCATAAAAAGAGTCGAGCCAAGCAAGCGGAAATCATCAAGCTCACTAACTGGTTGAAGCAGCAATGCTTGTGAAATGACTAAATTGTCAAAATTAAGAAAGAAAGTGGCAAAGTTGTGTCTAAATATTTCATGTTTTATTGAGTTTTTATTCATTAACATCCACTTGGTTTTGAAACCAAGTGAAATGGATAGCATGGCATGCTTAAGGATGGGCAAAACACAACCTCAATAATTAACAGGCAGTGAAATACAATGTTTAAAAAAACATGGCTAATGACAGCCCTTCTAGCAACATGTTCTGTTGCAAACGCAGCTCCTTACGTTGGTGCATCTGTAGGTCAAGCATCGTTTGGTGATGTTAATGGCTCTATCAATGGTGGTGGTACTAACGCTAGCACTAAACTTAAACTTGAAGATGACTCAAGCCTTTCAGGCAAAGTATTCGGTGGTTACAAATTCAACGAATACATTTCTCTAGAAGCAGCCATTGGTGGCTACGATGCTTTAGACGGCAAAGTTGTTACTGTTGGTGATATGAAGTATCTATCGATTCAGCCAAAAGCGACTCTACCGATTGGCGATCGTTTCAACCTTTTTGCTAAAGCTGGTCTTTCTTACTTCAATGCTGAATTCAAAATTAGCAACTCTGTGATTGACGGTAGCGCAGGCCATACCACCATTTCTGACAGCACTGTAACAGGCATGTACGGTTTAGGCGCAGAGTTCGCTATTACTGAAAACTTTGCTCTACAAGTTGAATGGGAATACATGATGCCTGAGCTAGACATTGCGAAATTTGGCAATGAAAAAGTAACGGTTGATGCAGACATCAATGTATTCTCTGTAGGTATGAGCTACCGTTTCTAAGAATACTTATTCAAGTTACCTCTTGGCTTAGTAAACGTTTTTGACTTCTGTTGGTCGAGCTGAGTCCAAGCTTTGAATTTGTTTAGATATAGCACAGGAAGTTTAGTTGCTAAGCGTCCTGTGCTATTTTTTTGCTTTGGAATAACTCTTAGGAATCTTTGTGAACGATGTCAATCTTAGGTATCTGGATCTACTGTTAAAGCACTTTGAACCTCACCAGTATCACCTTGTTACGCTTTCTGAGCTAGAAGCGGTGATTTGCACGTCGAGGCGCAATGTTTCTATTGTGATGAAAAAGCTTGCCACTTACGATTGGGTCGATTGGCAACCTGCGATTGGCCGAAGTAACGCTAGCCGTCTCAGTATTAATATTTCCCTCCAACAAGCGATGACCGAGTTTTTGGTTGAGGAGCTTGGCAGAGGAAGAATGAACTCAATAACGAAACTTATTGATTGGTTCGGTCAAACCGCGGTTAGAGCACTAACTATCGCTTCTGAAAAAGTGAATCGATTGAATGAATCAAATAACGCTATTTTGATTTCTTCTTACCCTTGGGTATCCAAAATCGACCCTGCGAATACTTACCGTCACACTGAATTACACGTCGCGAAAAGCGTTTATGACGTATTGCTGACCCAAAATTCCAATGGTGGTATCGAGCCATCGTTAGCACACGAATGGAAAATGGAAGGCAAGGTAATGACGTTATGGTTGCGGCCAGGCATATATCGCCATGATGGCGAGCCCCTTAACATACAGGATGTGGTTTGGAGTATAGAAAGACTTAGGGAGATAAAAGGACCAGTTCACGAGCTCTGGCAGTGTATTGATAGCGTGGTTGCAGAAACATCTAACTGCTTAAAAATTATATTGAAGTATCCGAACAAGTTGTTTCCATACATGCTAGCAACTCCTCATGCGTCTATTCTATGTCGAGATGTCGTCTCTTTCGGTTCTAGTTATTCCTACCACATAGGGACTGGACCATTTAAAATCAGCGGCTGGAACCAGGAGAGTATGACTCTTGAAGCGCACAAAGAGTATTTTTCAGCACGCGCATTGTTAGATCAAATAACGCTGTCTCATGGTGATGTTAAAACCTTAAATATGTTGAGCTTTAACCAAAGCTCCGATCACGTTGAAGTGGAAAAAATTAGCGCATTTTCATATTTGACCTACCGCGAACGCGTGGAATCCCAACTCACAAAAGAGACTTGGTATCAACTCGCTGATTACATCCATGTGCAAAAGCGAATTTATGATGCGCCAAGTGCCGTTGACAGCATTCAGTTAGAGACTCACGAGCAAGATTTATCAATAACAGATGGTGTTGTGATACCTAAACTGAAAGGTAAAGTGGTATTAGCTGAACCTGTCTGGACGATTCCGAGTTTAATTCGTCATTCCGAATGGTTGCACAGTGTGATTCGTGCAACGGGATTAGAGTTAGAGATCATTGTTATTGATGACATTAGTTTTCCTGAGGTAGTGTCTCACCAAGCAGATTTGCTCTTCATTGAGGAAGTCATGGAAGCACCATTTGAATATGGCATCTTCGAATGGCTGTCGATAGCAACTGGACTGCGTTTTAGTTTTGATCAAAGCCAGATGTTAAGCCATAGAGAAAAGGTTCGCAGGGCGATGGCAGATGATCACTCGCTACAGTCTTTATTAAACCTAGAGAAAGCGCTGCGCGATCAGTACCTATATTTGCCTTTGTTTGTTGGCTACGAAGAAGTGACAAAAACACAGCAAGTGCGAGGTGTGCAGGTGAAGAATACAGGCTATAGCGATTTACATAGGTTATGGATTGCTCATTCACACTAGAGTCGGTGTTCAAGATTATGCAAATGTCCAACGCATAAAGCCATCGAAATGATGGCTTTATAAGGGCGTATCGGATTAGAAGTTGTACGACACACTTGCGCCAACAACCCATTGGTTTGCACTATCAACGATAGATGAGTCGCTGATACCGCTGCCTAGGCGCGTGTATTGTGTCATTTGGCTTACTTGCCAGTTGTCGTTGATTGGCATAACAAGTTTGTAGCCCACACCATAGCTTACCGTTGAATCACCTTTGTATGCTTTGCGGTTTGCGTTTGCTTCGCGTTGTTTTACACCAAAGTAGTAATCTACGTAGTCTTCACTTTGATAAGTTAGGTTAGCAAAAGGAACAAAATCAACACTACCGAATTTCATGATGTGGAAGTAAGTCGCGCCCGCTAAGTAACCTTTGTAAGCACCACTGATATCGTGCTGAAGGTACGTAGAAATGACGTTGTTTTGATCCAGTGTAAAGTCTGCGTTTAAACCTAGATCGACGGCGAAGCGGCGTTTATCTGTGCCTTTCAGGCTTTTGGCTGTATCACCGTCGCGCATTACACCACTACCTACAAGGTAGGCACTCATGTTGATTAACTCATTGGTGTTACCGAAGAAGCGGTAGTTAATGCCACTTAGGTCGGCATTAAAGTCGTCACCATGGTAACCACCGTTGAGAATTGGTGCTGTATTATGCTTTTGATCTTTGAAAAGATCGCTGCCTTGAGCCACACCAGCTTCTACGTTCCAACCGCCTTCTTTGTTGTAGATGTTACCGTTACGAATGTAAGTATCGCCAGCGAAAGCTGAGCCAGCAGCTGTCAGAGTAAGTAGTGCAATTAATGTTTTTTTCATCATTTTTCCGAGTTGTTCTGTTTTGTTTTGAACACTGTACAAAATGACGTTGTAAGCATCTATCGGCAAAGCGTATGGAAATGTAATGAACAATCAGGGTAAGAAGCAGAATGTTGCTTCAGAATAGAAAGGTTGCTGGAATAGCTTTCGTTAAAACAGCGAAAAAATCCGAGCTGGGGTGGCTCGGATTTGGGGTATTTATCAGGTATTGATACTAACTTCTTACTGTTTCGTTAAGTTGTATAGTGGTGCTAGGTCACCCGTTACTTTTTCGCCATTCATGTCTAGCTTCATAAGTACGTTTTCACCAACAAAGTATTGGTTTGGTGCATCTTCATTTGTCAACGTTACGATGCTGCCATTTGCGTCCCAAGTGAATTGACCTTCAGATTTTGATTGACCGTCTTCTTTGTCTTGGTAGCTTTCTTCAAGTACGTAAGTGCCATCTTGATTTAGTGTGATGGTCATATCGATACCAGCACAATCCGCGCAAGGTAGTGTTCCTTTGTAGGTGCCGTTCCAGTCCAGAGCACTTTGTGCGTTGTGTTCAGAGTCTACAAATGTCTCTTCAGTAATTACCTGTTCTTCTTCTACTGGTAACGTGTCAATTGTCTCAGTCGTAACGTCTGCACTGGTGGTGACTTCAGTTTCCGTTGCCTGAGGTACTTCAACTGCGCTTGTTTCGGCAGGTTTCTCATCTTGACAGCCTGCAAGAATGATTACCGCGCCTGTTAGTGCCAACATTGTCTTTTTCATTTTATCCCTCTTTAAATCAAGATTTTGTATGAGAGTAATAGTAGACATTTATCGAGGATTTGCGTCATCAAAAAGCAATAGAATGATCTAACTATGTCAATAAAACCGGATATGAGCATGAAATTGTCAGGAAAATCAGAACAATGTAAATGTTGCTTGGGGTATCAAGCTTGAGCCCACAGATAAATATCTAAAAAGGGGAGTGGGAGTGGGAGTGGGAGTGAGTTAATTGATAACAGCCCACATTGTTGTGAGCTGTATTATCAACATCATCTAAGAAACGTTATTGAAGCTTGAGCGTGAAGTGCCTCGTTTTGTGCTTCGTTGATCAGAAAACAGCTCCGCAATAACCTGACGATTTAATTCGCCTTTCAAATGGCCGTGCTCATCGATGACGGGCAGTGAATGTTCACACGACATGACTTCAGTCAGCACTTGCTCAATGGCTAAATGTGGAGAGATGATAGGCACCTCTTCATAGATATCATCACGCCAATCTGATATATGAGTTAACTTCGCTGCGTTTAGCAATCCTTGCTGTGTTATCACGCCTTGATAGCCTGCATTGGTCTCATGGTAGGCATAATCACGTTTAACACGTTTCATTTCACTTAGTGCATCTTCAATGGTTTCAGCGCGAACACAGTACGAAGGTGGCTGCATCAGCGTTTCGACGGTCAGTGCTCGCGCTCTATTGACGTCTTTTACAAAGGCTTCAACGTACTCATCGGCAGGATGCAGTAAAATTTCGTCTGGTGAACCTTGTTGGACAAGTTCACCGTCTTTAAGAATCGCGATGCGATCGCCAAGTCGAAGCGCTTCATCTAAATCATGAGTAATGAAAATAATGGTTTTGTGCAGCTTCTGTTGCAGCTCTACCAACTGATCTTGCATTTCGCTTCGAATCAGAGGGTCCAATGCTGAGAAAGCCTCGTCCATCAACAGTATTTCGGCGTCGGTAGCCAGTGCCCGTGCAAGGCCCACACGCTGTTGCTGTCCACCCGATAGTTGAGCAGGATACTGGTGCTCATAACCCGTCAGTCCAACGGTTTCTAACCATTCATTTGCTTTTTCTAAGCGCGCCTCTTTATTCATTCCCTGAACTTCCAAACCATATGCGATGTTGTCGATAACAGTGCGATGAGGCAGCAAGCCAAAGCGTTGGAACACCATAGACATCTTGTGACGGCGAAACTGTTCAAGTTCTTTGTTAGAAAGTTGCATGACATCCACCCCTTCTACCAAGATCTGCCCCATGGTTGGATCGATTAATCGATTGAAGTGGCGAATCATGGTGGATTTTCCAGAACCGGATAATCCCATAATGACAAAAATTTCACCCTTTTGAATTTGCAGGTTGATGTCTTTTAGTCCGACCGTGTGGCCCGTTTCCGCTAAAACCTGCTCTTTACTATGTCCCAACTTAACGCGCTCAATCACGCTATTGGGTCTGGTACCGAAGATTTTATAAAGACCGCTGATTTCGATAAGTGGACTAGTCATGTTTTGAGTCTCCTAAATGAGCTTGAGTGCGTTTCGCATACGCTTGTGAAGCACGATCAAAAAGGATTGCTAGGGCGACAATTGCTAAACCATTGAGAAGACCAAGAGTGAAATATTGATTGGTAATAGACTTTAGAACAGGCTGACCTAAACCTTTTACCCCAATCATTGATGCGATGACCACCATTGACAGTGCCATCATGATCGTTTGGTTAATTCCCGCCATGATGGTTGGCATTGCAAGCGGAAGCTGAACCCCAAAAAGCCGTTGCCGAGTGCTGGCACCAAATGCGGTTGCGGCTTCCAATACTTCTTTATCAACTAGACGAATGCCCAAATTGGTTAAACGAATAACCGGTGGAATCGCGTAGATCACTACGGCGATAAGGCCAGGAATTTTCCCGATGCCCAATAACATCACAACTGGAATGAGATACACAAATGCCGGCATGGTTTGCATGACGTCGAGTAATGGTGTTACCACCGACTGAATGTGATTAGAGCGCGCCATAGCGATGCCGATAGGGATACCAAGTGCGATGGCAAGCATAGTACATACAGTGATGATACTGAGCGTACGCATAGTGTCTTCCCACATTCCAAAATAGCCAATCAGAATCAGCGAACCAAAACATGCAGCGGCCAGTTTCCAAGAGCGGCTAGCGGCATAAACGAGAGTGGTGCAGACACCTAAAATAATGAACCAAGGTGTAGAAATCAGAAGTTTTTCAAACCAGACAAGAAACGCCAGGAGCGGATCAAACAGAGACTCAATGAGTTCACCATACTCGCGAGAGAAATCTCTGTAGGCGCCGTCGAGTGTTTTGCGAATCGCCCTGAGATCAGAGGCATCCATTTCCGGGAATTCGCTGAGCCAATTTGAGTCAGACATATGTACTTCCTTTTTCTGATATACCTAAGCGCTTTCAAGAAACTTAATTTGGCAAGAAGAGTAGGGCACCTAGGCCAAGTAATGGTCGTTCGACAGGTTCTTTATCGAACGTATTACTCTTTAAGCTCAGGCGAATATCGTCAAGCTTCTCTTTTTCGTTCCTTAGGTATACATCCTTTTAAATAAAACAATCATTAGTGTTCAAACTAATGATTTGCTTGGATTATAGTTTTTCTTCTTCAATAAAATGAACACATTAGCGTGTATTTGTATGAAAAATCTGCGCAAACTAACGTTTTTATTATCCGGTTAATTAGAATTGATCTTTTTGCTCGTTTGTCATCGAAATTTCTAAATTATTAGATGTCTAATTAATGCTGATGTATTACGTATTTGTCGTGTTGATTTTTGCAAACTTAGTTTATTGGCATATGCTAAAAATGTTATTGGCATATGCCAGTTTAAGGCGTAATTTGACTCTGTGTTTTTGAGGGACAATGATGGCAAGACCAAAGATAGAAAGACGAATATGCGGACGTGCGGCTCACCATTGCTTTAAGCCCAATGGCATTCCATTTAATCAGTTGGAGCAAGTCGCCATATTACCAGAAGAGTTAGAAGCGCTACGTTTAGCCGACTTAGAGGGGCTTAGCCAGCAGCAAGCTGCGGAGCAGATGGGCGTTTCTAGACAAACTTTTGGTAACACAGTAAAAAGTGCAAGATTGAAAGTCGCAAAAAGTTTAGTTGAAGGTCATGCATTAGTTTTTCCGAATGAGGAGTCAAACTTATGATTTATGCTATTCCTAATGATGGTGAGCGGGTGGCAAACCACTTTGTAAAAGCACCATACATCGCTATTTATTCTGATACTGACGGTATGCTAAAAAACTTAGCGAACATAGCTTCTATGCCACAAGCGGGTTGTAATGCGAAGTCTCAGTTGATTCAGTCTCTAAAAGGGTACAATGTGGATGCTGTTCTTGTGCGAAATATCGGTGAACGTGTATTGGCAAAGCTACTTAGCAGTGGCACGCCAGTATTTAGGCTGTCTACTCGTAGTTCCTTGGAAGATGTGCTTGCGGTTCCAAGAGAGCCTTTGATTGAGCCCTCTCAAGGACGCCCATCAAACAATCATAAGAAAGGTGTTCACAAACAAAAAGGCGGCTGCGGCTCCTGTGGTTGTGGTGGCCAAAAATCAAAACCCTCCTTGTTGGCAAGACCTAAAGCGCTACTCAAAGCAACATCTAGCCCTGCTATACTTAAGCTAGAGTCGATGGCTAATAAGGCAGGTTAATATGGTTTGGTTATTTACCTTTCTTGGTTTTCTCGCAATCATTTTGTTGATGTCACTTGGCGTCATTTTTCATAACAAGCGTATTCAAGGAAGTTGCGGCGGTTTAAACAACGTCGGTGTTGATAAAGTATGCAACTGCGAAACCTCATGCGCAGAACCTGAAAGGCGTTTATATCAAATCTCAGAGCCTAACTCATCACCTGAGCGCTAAGGCTTTTGGCCCATTGCGGCAAGGTTTGCCGAAACCAGTCCAAATACTTGCTGGTCTGCGGATTCTCTCTGGAGACCAGTATGTTGACTACCTCGACAACGATCCACGCTTTTGCTAGTCCGATATCGCGCGCCAATTCTGTTGTTTCACCTTTCTCTGCGCACTTTATATATTTGTCTGCTACGTTCAAGTAATCATCAAATGTGCCCATGCCCTCGATGAGCGGCGCTAAATCTATCGCGACATGCCCTGTAGAAAAGCGCTCCCAGTCGAACAGCACCAGCTCGCCATTTTCGCGCTGTCCCCAGTTTCCTGTATTGGTGTCTCCGGAGATCAAGTTCTGCCTATCAAAAAGGTGCGCCGATCGTTGTTGTAGCTGGTGGAAGAACTGTTCTGTCTCTGAGCCCAGTTTAAGTGTAGTGAGTGCTTGTTGAGTCGCTTGTGGTGTCCACTGGTGGCGGTGATAAACACCATCTGATGTTGGTGGAAGTCGGTGCAGTTTGACGAGTTGTTCAATGACTCGATCATCTTCAAGTAAGAATGCTTGCTCGACTGCGTGGGGAACGTATTCAATGTACAGAACGTTTTTCTGATCGTCGAGTTGAATCAAGCGCGGTACGTGTATTCCAAGCGCGTTAAACTGCTCGGCATAGCGTTGATAAAACGCCACTTCTATTTGAGTAGGGTTACGTTTTTCTATTACTTGGACGCAATCTTTTTCGATGAGAAAAACTTTGGCACTGCCCATTTGGTTGAGTTCTTGTTGCGACACCGGACTTCCTGTCTTCATGTAGAGAGAGCTCACCTTAATCGCTGCACTCACGTTTTCCAATAGCCACGACAAAGTGCCTCAAAAATATTAAATGCAACCGTTTAAATATGATTTTGCTGTGAGTGTCTAAATTTTACACAGTCTCGCCTGTACTCCGATAAATTCGTTCTACGCTTACTATTCGTCTTAATAAAGGAGAACCAAAATGGCTGTAATGAAGCAGGATATTCCAAATCGTGTAACGGTTTACCATGACAATATCGATCAAGAACAAGAGCTGAAAAATGCGATGCTGCCAGAGAAACCGCGCTACTTTAACGGTGCTCCGACTTACAAAGCGAACAGCATCGAAGAGTTTGAAAGCAAAATCAGTCAGATAGGTTTGTCTCTCGATAAATAATTTTTCTTTTACCTAAAAGCGCCCTCAAAATGAGGGCGCTTTTTTGTTTATGTTATTGATTTGAATCGTAGGGAATTAACCTTGTTGTGCACTGCCTTGGCAGACCTGTTTTTGCACTGCTGGTGGCGCGGGCTCGTAATGGCTTAAAGTCATACTAAAACT
The DNA here is from genome assembly GCF_033338535.1 of Vibrio sp. Vb2131. NCBI lineage: Bacteria > Pseudomonadati > Pseudomonadota > Gammaproteobacteria > Vibrionales > Vibrionaceae > Vibrio > Vibrio sp. Vb2131. The sequence continues at coordinate 117,456 of NZ_JAWOSW010000005.1, read as the reverse complement.
GCCTTCACCACCCGTGATGGAGCGCAATCGACGAGCGTAATCTTGCAGCTCATTTACTGGTGACTTGGCTCTGAGTAAAGTGAAGCTGCTGTCTATTGGCTCGGAGCCTTCGATTAAGCCTCGGTTTCCAGATAAATCACCAGAAACATCGCCAACATTCGCGGTTGGGATGTGCAGTTCCATCTGGACAATGGGTTCTAGCACAATAGGAGCTGCGTTGTTAATCGCATTTAAAAACGCTTTCTTACCTGCGATGACAAACGCAATTTCTTTTGAATCGACGGAGTGATATTTACCGTCATAAACGGTGACTTCCACATCCTTAATTGGGTTGCCAGAAATCGCGCCTTCCTCTAACGCTTGCAAAATACCTTTTTCAACAGCAGGAATGAGCGCGGTTGGAATAGCGCCACCCACCACTTTGTTGATGAACTTAAATCCGGCGCCACGTTCGAGTGGACGAACCTTCAATTGCACTTCACCAAACTGGCCTGCACCGCCACTTTGTTTTTTGTGTCGATAATGCCCTTCGGCAGGTTTGGTGATGGTTTCAAAGTATTCGACGCTTGGTTGGCAGGTTTCGACGTCCAGTTTGTACACGTTCGCCATCTTTTCTAATGCGACTTTGAGGTGAAACTCCCCTTGGCCGCTGATGATGGTTTCGTTGGTGCGAGCGCGATGTTCGATGCGCAGAGAAGGGTCTTCACTGGCGATTTTATTCAGCACATCTCCTAATTTTTGCTCATCTCCACGCTTAAGAGGCTTCAAGCACAAAGAATACATGGAGTCAGGAAGATCCAACGTTTTGAGTTGAACTCCATCTTCTTCGTGAGAGTCATGAACGATTGAATCGAATTCGAGATCATCCACTTTGGCTAAAACGCAGAAGTCGCCTGCAAGCGCGCGAGGGATCTCGGTTCTATCTTTGCCCTGCAGTTGATATAAGTGCCCAACTTTAAATGCTTTGTTGCTTTCGCCAATATAAAGCTGGCTGCCCGCATTGATTTCACCCTGATACACACGTAAGTAGGCAAGTTTTCCCATATATGGGTCGACGCTGACTTTGTACACGTGTGCGACGGTGTGCTCTAAGGTTTCGCAATTTACTTTGATTTTTTTGCTGTTCTTTTCCAGTAGAGGAGGGTTACCTTCGTTTGGCATGGGCATGATCTCCGCCAAGGTACGTAGCAGCAGCTCGACGCCCGCCCCGGTTTGTGCTGAGACAAAACAGATCGGAATCACATGTCCAGTTCTCAGTGCTTCTTCAAACGGATCATGCAGTTGCTCTGCGGTGAGTTCGGAGCCTTGTTCCAGATACAGTTCCATTAGTTCTTCATCGACTTCGATAACTTGGTCAATCAAGGTCTCATGAGCTTCATCTACCGTTACAAGTAAGGTTTCTCGTCCCAATTCTGGTTCGAAATAGCAGTCAACTACAGATTCCCCGTCAGTCGAAGGTAAGTTGATCGGCAAGCAGTGGTCACCAAAATGCTCAACGATGTTCTCCATCAATCTTTCTAACTGACTACCGTGGTTATCGAGCTTATTGATGATGATCATCTGACATTTTTGCTGCTCTTTTGCAAAGGTGAATAAGCGATCGGAAGTTTGGTTAAGTGGTGTTTGAGGGTCGATGACAAGGGCGGATGTTTCAACGGCAGGAAAAACGCTGATAGTACGGCTAAGTAACTCGTTTTGTCCCGGAGTGTCGATGATATTGAGCCGGTGTTTATTCCAGCGCAGTGCGACTGGCGTTGCTTCAATACTGTGTTGATATTGGATGGATTGAGGGTCGAAGTCGGTAACGGTATCGCCTTTTTCTACGCTGCCTAAATGGTGGGTGGCATCGCAGGTGAAGAGCAGTTTTTCTATCAGCGTGGTTTTACCGGTCCCGGTTTGGCCGACAAAAGCGATATTGCGTATTTTATTGATAGGCATAAAGCCTCCTTGCAAGATGGCGTGAAAAACCTACGAATTGCTAGGAAGTGGGTTGTTATAGAAACCCACGCACTGCATTGGAGTAGGGCGGGATTACCGCCTATTCGTTTTCCACGTCATTTTCCGGATGACTCGATGCATAAGACCACCTTCTTGGACTACTGGAATCTTAGCATGCCTCAATAACCATATAATTTATGTGACTTATTTCATGATGGGGCTGATTGTTTTTTAATCGAGATCATAAACTCAGAGGTTCTGACTTTTGGAGCAAAACCTCTGGATTGTTTAGGCTATTTGGAAAGAACGATTTCGCCGTCGCAATAAACCAAGCTTGGCGTTACATCTTGTCCGAGCAGCACCGGGCCATCAAGATCGACAACGCTTGCCTGAGCAGCAATGGGTAAGGCAGCACGCATCGCAAGCGACGTCCCCAACATACAACCGGACATGAGGCTAAAACCGAGTTTTTGGGCGTCGTCGGATAATAATAGTGCTTCAGTGAGCCCGCCAGTTTTATCTAGCTTAATGTTCACCATTTCATATTTGCCAACCAACTGATGCAATTGCTCTCTGGTGTGACAACTTTCATCGGCGCAAAGTGGAATGGGGTGCGGAATGCTGGCGAGTACGTCGTCGCAGTCTTGTGGCAACGGTTGCTCGATCATGGTGATATTAAACGGTTCGAGTTGAGCAAATACCGTCGCGAGGTCGAGGTTTTGCCACGCTTCATTCGCATCTAAGACAATTTGTGCGTGCGGCGCGGCATCGCGTACTGCTGCAACGCGCTCAATCACGTTTTCACCATCCAGTTTTACCTTAAGCAGTATTGCGCCTTGGCTAAGGTAAGCTTGTGCCTGTTTTGCCATCGCTTGCGGCTTGTCGATAGAAACCGTCATCGCCGTCACAATCGCCTCGGGTAACGTAAAGAGGTCGTGAACCTGCTGCTTTTGGCTCAAAAGCGCGTGAAGATGCCAAAGGGCGCAATCCAATGCATTTCTTGCCGCCCCTGCGGGTAATAACGATTGAAGCTGGCTTTTGAGAACCATGACATCAGCTTCGCCTTTGGCATACAAACTTTGCAGTTCATGCGCGGCGTGAGAAATCGCCTTAATCACCGATTCAACCGATTCACCATAACGAGGGTATGGCGTGCATTCACCTTGGGCGGTCATGCCTCGATGTTCAATTGTCACGCGGACTACGTGGCACTCTGTCCGACTGCCGCGAGAGATGCGAAATGGTGTCGCCATGGCAATCGTGACGGGTTCTACATGAATTTTCATCTCACTAGTTTTCCCTAAACCGCAGTTATTTTCTAAACCGTAAATGTTTCTTAAATCGTAAGGAGCCTATCTGCAACCGCATCAACGCCAAAACGCACAGGGTCGGTGACGGGCACCTGGTATTTGTCGCTCCAATCCTGGCATAACTGGGCTGCATCTTCTTCGCTGATCGCCGAAGTGTTCAAGCAAATACCCACTAATTGAGCGTTTGGATTTGTTAGGCGAGCAGCGGCCAGATTCGCTTCTATCGTTTGTTCAATGGTTGGCAAGCTCACATGTGGTAAGTTGCGGATGTGCGGGCGACCAATCTCATGGCACAGTATCAGAGCGTCAGCTTGTGCGCCGTGAAGTAAGCCCAAACTTACGCCAGCAAATGAAGGGTTAAACAATGAACCTTGCCCTTCGATGATGTCCCAATCGTGATCGGCGAACTCAGGGCTGATCGCTTCTACTGCGCCGGAGATAAAATCGGCAACTACAGCATCAATCGAAATGCCACTGCCTGCGATGAGAATTCCGGTTTGACCCGTTGCTTTGAACTCTGCACGACAGTTTTTACGCTTCAATGCATGCTCAATGGCAAGGGCAGAGTACATTTTGCCAACGGAGCAATCTGTCCCTACAGTAAGTACTCGCTTGCCTGCGCGAGCTTTGCCATTGCCGACCTTGAGCGGGTCATCATAATGGCGAACATCATACAGTTTGGTTAATCCGCGTTGTTCTAGATCGGCAAGAGGAGAAAGTTCCGCCAAACGTTGGTGCATGCCCGATGCAATTTCAAATCCCATCTCTGCCGCTTCAAGTAAGGTTGCTTGCCAAGCTTCGGGAATGACGCCTCCTGGATTTGCAGTGCCAAGCACCAGCGTTTTTGCTCCTTGCTGCTGCGCTTGTTGTAGTGTCATGTCGGTTAAACCAAGCGATACGGTTTCTGGCGTCAGGCGGATTTGGCCAAGACAAATCTCAGGTCGCCATTGATATATGCCACGCGCGGTTTTTGCTGCGAGTGGATCGGTTACATCGCCAAGAAAAAGTAGGTAAGGTTGAGCAATTTGCATGATGGTTCCCTTCGTCATCGTTATTGCTCATTAATGTAGCCAGACTGATTTAGGAAACCGAATGCTTATTTGTTAGGCAGGTATAACTTCAGGTTATACCATTAAACCATCTGTTGTTTTAGGGCGGTGATAAATTGCTTTGTCGCAATGGATTGAGGTGTGTGCTCTGCGAATAAAATAGAGACAGAGAAGGACATATTTGGCTCCAAAGCATGCACGGAAACGGCATTATCTTGGCGATATTGTTTTGCAGTCCAAGGGTCTACAATCGCGAATCCTGCTTCGTTTTTCACCAGTTCAGCCGCCGCGGAGTAGCTGCGGACGGTAATGGCATGTTGATAATGCTCGTCACGCGCTGACAAGGTTTGATGTAACAGCAAGCCCAGAGGGTCTCGGCTATCTAAACCGATAATGGGTAAATCGTGACTGATGAGTTCTTCTAAAATGACGGTTTTTTCTGCGGGTATCGCTGCGCTTTTAGGGGCAATTAGCGCCAAGTTTTCTTTTAATAACATGTGTCCCATGATCGCTGGTGGCGTTTCTTCACCGAACGCAATGGCGACATCCAATTCATGTTTCAGTAAACCTGAGCACAGCTCATCGCGATTGGCCGTTAAGAGCTCAAAGGAGATGCTGTGCTCTTTCGACAACAACGCGACAGTCGGCGTTAACAAGTGTGCGGCCAAAACAGGCGGAGCACCAACTCGTAAATGTTGAGTTCCCTGTTTGACTTTGTTGGTCAGAGAGCGAAATTGTCCGAGTTGTTGATAGACTTTTTCAGCCTCTGGCAATAAGGCTTTGGCTTCTTGAGTTGGAACGAGACGGCCCTTTACACGCTCAAATAAAGCGAAGCTCAGTTGTTGTTCTGTATGGGCGAGAACTCGAGTGACATTAGGTTGGGAAACGTGCAGTAAGCGAGCCGCGCCTGACACCGTTCCTGCTTGCATAATGGCGTAAAAGACTTCTAATTGCCTTAAGTTCACTGCGATTTCTCTCTGCTCATGTTGGTCACCTCAGAATACCCAACCTTGCTGATAAGCGATAGAGGCAAAAGTGCTGGCGTAAAAAATAGGAAGACGATGTTGGTTGCCTTCCTATCTCGCTTTTTCAATTTCTCAACTTCTCAATTTCTATGCTTCACTTTGCTGCTGCATGAAGGGGCAGGTCGTTAAACGGCTCGACGTCTCGGCTGAGTAATCCCATCAAAATCACTGCTAATACCATGACAGCAGCTGCGATTGCAAAACCGTATTGTGTTAGTTCGTAATGACTCAATATTGCAATCAGGACGTAACTGAGAGATTGAATGGTGGTGGCAAACATGCTGATGCCGCCATCGACGCGACCTCGTTGATGAACCGCTACGGTGTGATGCATCCAGTTGACTCTCGCAATGCGATTTAGCGCGTTAAATACGCCAAACAGCGCCGTAAACAATAAGATGGTCAGCGGGCTCATCGCAAAACTCATCCCGATAAGCGCAAAAGAGACCATAACCATCGAAGCGAACATAATGTGGCTATGGGAGGAACGGCTTAGCACTTTGGTGACAATAAAGCCGGTTAGCAACGAGCCGAGGCCAAAACTGATGTTGAACCCTGCAAACCAATCGCCAGAGATGCCTTGTTCAGAAAACCAAATCGGCACCAGTTTGCTCAAATACGTCAATGCAGGATAAGAGAGGCAAGAGAGCAGAATAAAGCCATAAAATCGGGGTTCGAGGCGGAATATTTGTTTGCTCTCTTTGAGTTGCGCGATGAAAGCAACGGATTTTGATGCCCTTAATTGTTGGGTATAAGGCGTCAGAATATAGAACATCGCTGCTAACGCAGAGGCGCTGGCCGCAAACAAAGCAAACTCTTTCATACCCCACATTTCAAGCAAAACAATACCCAACGCGCCAGCTCCGAGGGTTGTGGATTGCATTACAATTTCTTGCTGACCCGAAATTTTCGCATACTCATGGTGCTGATAATTTTCTTGGGTGAAAGCGTTGTTGGTCGTCCATGCAAAATTACTCGAAACCCAATACACCAATTGTGCAAAAGCCAGCAACCAGTGTGACTCGAACCCTAACCAATAAGCAATGAACACCACCAAAGCCATACCCGATTGAATCCATTGATTGAGCACGAGTAGTACTTTGCGTGAATGTCGGTCAATTAAAGTGGAAAAGAAAGGCGTTGCTAGAAAAGAAATCGCGGTGCAGCTCAGAGAAACTAAAGCGACGAATGTACCCATGTTAGGTTCGGAAAGCATGACCCATGGCAGTGCCATCATGAATAAGCCAGAGGAAATGCTGTCGAAGAAGCGGCCAGCTAAGTACGGCTGAGTTTTATTTTTCATTATGTTTGCCTCTAACTCCCGATGGATTTCAAAAGGTTGATGTCCAACTGTCTGTGTTTAACAACCAAGTCGTTCGCGCTGAACACATTATCTTGAGATCGCCGGGGTTTAGCGTTAATTAAGATGGTGCAACTTTAAAACCTCAAGTAAACTTGAGGTAAAGCATTTTTTTAACAAAATTGATACACAGGGAGTCAAGGATGGAAATCAGCGTAGGAGAAGTGGCAAAACGTTCTGGAGTGAAAGTATCTGCCCTACATTTTTACGAGCAAAAAGGACTGATTTCGAGTTGGAGAAATCAAGGTAATCAGCGTCGCTACCATCGCAGTGTGTTGCGCCGTGTTGCGGTGATCAAAGCAGCGCAGCAAGTTGGGTTGTCGTTAGAAGAAATTAAACATGCGTTAGATGAACTGCCGAAACACCAAGCCCCTAACAAAGCGCAATGGGAAGAAATGGCAAGCCATTGGCATGAACAGTTAGAACAAAAGATTCAAAAACTTAAAGCGTTGCAAAACGATTTAGGCGGATGCATTGGCTGCGGGTGCTTGTCGTTAGAAACCTGCGCACTGCGAAACCCAGAAGATGTATTAGGGAAAGACCACTCGGGGTCGAACTTAACGTTAGAAGAAGAGTAGCGATTATCTCTTATTCTTTGTCGAAACTGTCGACTACGATCGCGCCCATCGAAGCAGGCATTGTGATGACGATAACGCGCTTTATCGCAACCAAAGGCTCATTCATGAGTGGCAGCTTATCAAGACAGAAAAGAACTAACGCTACCACAACGGCCGCAATGAGGTACGCGATAACCACACGAAAAATAAAGATGGATACGCGATTCTTGATGTGGCTTTGAAACACGCTTTGATACGCGAAAAAACTGAGGAAAATGACAGAAAGACTTAACAGCATGAGCAAGTTTGCCATTGGTAGGCTCTCACCCAATCGCCACGCCTCCTCCGAAAATGAGATCGGGACTGCTAGGGCAAAAGCACCAACCAATACTTGGCTAGCGTCTTCTAGATTAAAGTGGCTGCTCATGCTGTTTATTCCATTATTCGCTTGCTAGATGTAAGAGCTTTTCAAAACGCTCATTACCGTGCAGCAATTCGAGGTCTCGTTCTTCTGCAAGTAAATCACGAATGGATGGGCTGTATTCAATTGCGCGTTCCAAGTCTTCAATAGCTTGCTCTTCGATACCAAGGCGAGAGTATGCACACGCGCGTTGATACAGTGCAGGGCCGTTGGTGTAATCGACTTCAAGTACGCGGTTACAAATGCTAAGTGCCCAATGGTATTCGTTGATTTCCATCGCTGCGTCGGCTTTGTAAGTCAACGCTTCTAAATCACCTGGACGAATTAATAAGATTTCATCATAGATTTCAATACGTTGTTCTGGAGTTTGAGAGCTTTGTGCACGTAGCCATAAGTTATGGATCTCGTTGATTTTCTCAATCTCTTTGTTGTTTTCGCTGATAATGCGAGTTTTGCGTTTTAAATCTCGCTCAAGGGCGACAAACTTTTTCTCGTATTCTTGGGCGATCTTCTCCAATCGTTTATCAGCCATCTCTTTGGTGTTGTGTTTAAACTCGCGCAGAGATTGCCATCCGACAAAGGCAATCAGCGATGCGACACCAGCAATGATGTAGAAGAAGTATGTAACGGTCACGTTGGCATAGTTCAACGATTTATCTGCGACCGTTAGCTCGCGATCGGTGATCTCTGTGATCATTCGCTTTTCTAGGCTTTGATAGTCCTGACGCAGCGCTTTTAGTTCATCTAAAATATAGCGTTCCATTAATGGTCTATCTAACAGATCCGATTCTGAATACTTTTCCTCCGATGCCATTGTTGGCAAGGCAAGTATCAGCAAGAAAAAAATACCAATAAATAAGCGCATATAACGTCCTTTCACGAGAAGAATACAGATAGACCATGCAACAATAGCAAATAGCACAAACGTTTAGCAAAGTTATTACAAAAGAAATAACAGTCGTCTTCGTAGAAGTCATATTCTTGTTGTTTTTCAGTTTGTTCCTGATGGTTATTTGTTGTGATATCTTTTATCCTCCTTGCGAATTTATGATTAATGGAGTGAGCATGGACGCGCGAGCTAAGGATTACTTAGAACAATTCCTAGAATTATTATCACCAGAACAAAGGGAAGCTGTACCATCAGTCAGTGCTGACTATTATTGTGCCGATGAATACAACGCGAATGTATGCGCAGACTTGGTTCGTATTGGACAGAAAACTGCATCGTGCAGTTTGGAGCTTTGGTATCGAGAGCATGGTGAAATCATGCCCCAAGTCGGTCATTTACAAGTAGTGACGAATTGGGATGGGGACCCGGTTTGCGTGATACGAATTACTGACGTAAGTACATGCAAATATGAGGATGTAACCGCAGAGTTTGCCTTCGCAGAAGGCGAAGGTGATAGAACCTTAAACTGGTGGCGTGATGCTCATACTGCATTTTTTAAAGCTGAATGCGATGAGTTGAACATCGATTGGCATGAGAAACGTACGCTGGTTTTAGAGCGTTTTGAAGTGGTGTATCCCGTCAATTAATCTCTGATAGCAGCACTGATTTGAAGTGCTGCTTTCTTTACTGAGAGACCATTTTTAGCGCTTTCGAGCGGTCACACTAAACATGTGCCAATGTTTTTGGCTTCCGACTACAGTGGTCCCGTCTTCATCTCTTTCATGCAATGAAATGAGGTCGTAACCTTCGAATAAGCTTTCCACTTCCTTTTTTGTTAATGCGGTAATGTTTGGGTGCATTTCGGAGGTAACCCAGGAGTCTTTCACTCCCAAGAAATCGCCGGAGAAGATACCGCCCGGTTGTAATGCGCTGTCTATTTTTGTCCAGACTTGTTTGAAGCCTGTGTCAGGGCAAAAGAACAAACTGGCATTTGCGATAACCAAGCTGCACTTAGGGTAATTAAATTCAGTAAAACAGCACTGCGAAACCGAAAATCGTTTATTACCTTCAAAGCGTGTTAAACAAGTTTTTACTGCATTTTCATTGCTATCACATGCGTGAACCTTAAATCCCTTTTCGAGGAGAAAGTGGCTGTCTCGACCTATTCCGCAGCCAATATCGAGAGCGACTTTGCCTTCTATCTTAAGTAGGTTCAGGGCATTTTCCACGTTTGGGCGGTGAGGTTGGCTTAAAATTTTCTGATAGTATTCATTCCATTGCGCTGGCATTGAACTTCCTTATGTTGGTTGTGTCCCCTGCCCAAAACTAGCGTCCATTTTGTTTTGCTTGACTAGAGAGGTTTGCAGTATTGGCAGCTGTTATAGCTGATCTTCAATCGGTAATATTCCGGAGAACCAAGCGCCCATTTTTCGCCATACTCCTGCTTCTGGTTCGGAGTCGTATTCTTCGCCTGTTTTTACGTCGGTCCAGACAATGTCCCCGTCGCGCAGAGTTAAGGCGTAGGCGTTACTCGACAGTTGATTTGGCAGTTGTTCTAGAAACATTTGCACATATTCTGGCTGTTCGATAACAACGGCCATTTCGGTATTCAAAGCGGCCGAACGTGGGTCCCAGTTCATCGAACCAACGAAAAGTGTTTTGTTATCAATTGTCATTGCTTTAGCGTGTAAACTTGCTCTGCTACTCCCCGTGAGGCTCCACTTACTTTTGAGTTTCGCGCTCGCTTTTACTTCCCAAAGCTTGATTCCAGCTTCGAGTAGATCTTTTCGATATTTTGCGTACCAACCATGCACGGCAAACACATCGTTAGACGCGAGGCTATTGGTCACAATCGTGATATCAACGCCTCGCTTGGCCGCGTTACTTAATGCTTGAGTACCTGCTTCAGTTGGAACGAAGTAGGGAGAAATGAGCACAAATGAATCCTCAACACTTTTAACCAATTCCGAAAAATTATCAATAAGTTGGCTCTCTCGGGTCGCGACTTTATCGGGCAGATCAAACCATACTTTCGCTTCTCCCCAGTAGAGCTTGAGTTTGCCTTGTTTTAGATCTTGGTACATATCCAGTTGAGTGAAGTCATAGCGGCCGGTTGAAAACTTTTCCTCTAACCGGAGTTTATTGACCTGCTTTTGAATCGCTTGGTCGGTAATTTGCTGTGAATTCGGTGCAATCCATTCCATTGGTATCGAATAGGCGCTATTCCAGTAGAGGTCGAACTGATCGGCAGTTTGTTGTACCGCCTCACCATAGAGCAGAAGATCAAAATCACCAAACTCAACTTGCGATTCAAAAGAGAAGTATTCATTGCCGATATTTCTACCTCCGACAATGGCGGAAACACTGTCTGCAATCAGAGACTTATTGTGCATACGACGATTAAGGCGTTCAAAATCGCTAGCAAGAGCGAACCAACGGGAGTCGCGATACTGATGCGGGTTAAATAAGCGGATTTCTATATTAGGATGTGCATTGAGGGCAGCCATCACATCGTCGTTTCGCTTTTGCATATCGTCAAGCAACAGCCTTACTCGAACACCACGCTTTGCCGCTTCATACAAGCGCCACGTTATTAACTGACTCGTTTCGTCACCACGGTAAATATAGTATTGAAGATCAAGGCTTTTCTGGGCGGACTCGATCAAAGAGGTTCGAGCAAGAAGGGCATCGTGTCCCTGATTTAACGGTGCAAAGCCAGTTATGGACTTAGGGTCTCTCCCGTAAGCTTCAAAGTACTGCGCAAGAACAGAATCCTTTTGATAACCGAGCTGAAAGCTGGTGGACTTTTCACTGGCGTCATTCAACGATACGGATGAGCATGCCGATAAAATAGTGAGCAGCGAGGGGAAGAGCAACTTGGCGAGCGTTTGTAACAAAGCACATTTCCTTGTCTTACAGAGTGTTACCTACTCCAAATTATAGACTTAAGCTGACGCCACATGCACCCAGAACCGTTTGATAACGAGCGATTAATCAATGAATTGCCATAGAGCCTGCACTAAGTTCAACTTTTAGAGCGCAGATAATCATTTATTTTAATTATCATTATGGCCGTATTGGTCATAATCACTAATATCTGGTGATTATGACCAATAGCACACTGGATAAAATAATGGTTTTTATATAACCATATGATTTCTAATAAATAAATGCTTGGCATGTCATTTGCTGTTTAGAATAAAAGTTAAGTCAGAGCAACTTGCGCAGTTGGTTAATTTTTTGTTAATTTTATTAACTTTGAATTGGCAATAACTATCTAGTTCGCTGCTTAAAAGACTAGGCAAGTGCCGCTTTGATGTTTATTCAAATTCAATTCTCTCACCACCATGCTTACCGGGAGCAATGGACTGAATAAAAGTGTGGTGTTGAAAACAACAATAAAAAAGGATTTTCGATGTTAGCAAAACCCATATTACGTTGGCTTTTACCCTTCGTCGTCGTTGGAGGCTCTTATGCAGGATATGCTGCAATTGCCGCAACTGCGCCGGAAAAAGAGTCAACCAAAGATGCAATTACAGAGCCTACTGTTCAGGCTTCTTCTCTTTTTCCTACCGATCACAAAGTGGTGATTACCAGTCACGGTGAATTAGTCCCTTTTGAAAAAACACACCTTTCCGCGCAAGTTAGTGGTGAAGTTACAAGTTGGCACCCGAATTTTGTGACGGGTGGCATCGTAAAACGAGGAGAGGTTCTTTTCACAATTGAAAGTGACAACTATGAAGCGTCGGTTTTACAAGCTGAAGCCGATTTAGCTAGTGCACGCGCAAACTTGATTGAGGAACAAGCGAAAGCCGAAGTGGCAAAACGTCAGGCAAAGAGACTGAGCGATAAGCAAGTGACGGATCTGTATTTACGCAAGCCTCACGTTTTGAGCGCACAAGCGCAAGTGAAGTCGGCTCAAGCGGCACTCAAACGAGCAAAAAGAGAGTTAGAAAATTGCAAAGTCGTTGCACCTTACGATGCGCTGGTTGTTGAGCGTGATATTGGTGTTGGTCAATTTGTTACATCTGGTTCTCGAGTTGCCACGTTAAACAACATCGAAGTGGCAGAGGTGCACGTACCCATTGCCGGTTTTGATAGTGCATTTTTACCCGAATCCATTGGTGAACTCACTGCGACAGTGACGCAGCAAGGTGTGTTTTCTACCACTAGAGAAGGTCGAGTAGTTCGTGATCTAGGCATGATTGATAGCGCTACCCGAATGATTAACATGGTCATTCAAATCGCGGACCCATACGGTGTCGATAACCAGCAGCCTCCAATTAAATTCGGCTCCTACGTTGAAGTGAGCTTCACTGGTAAGGAACTTAAGCACATCTACCGCTTGCCACAGGAATTAGTTAAAAACCGTACCGTGTGGGTGGTGAATGGCGATAATCAACTTCAACCCAGAACTGTCACGGTTTTGAGAGCAGAAGGTGAGTTTTTGCTGGTGGGCGAAGGCTTAGAGCAAAGTGATAAGTTGGTACTGACCTTACCAGAGTACCCTCAAAAAGGCATGGCGGTACAAATCGCAAAAAAGAGTGACGACTCCGAAACCGTCGTACAGTAAGTAGGAGTTTGTCATGGAAGATACTAAACAAAAGGGCTTAATTGCCTATTTTGCGAATAACCCCGTCGCTGCCAACCTTTTGATGGTGTTCATCATTATCATGGGTGTGGTGAGTTTTCTCTTTATTCAAAGGCAGATGTTTCCGAATATTGAGGTGAACTACATTGATGTTCGTGCGACTTATCCTGGCGCTTCTCCTCAAGAGATAGAAGAGAGTATTCTCGTTAAGGTCGAGGAATCGATTAAAGACGTCACCGGGATTAAAAAAGCAGTCTCAACGGCCTCTAGAGGTAGCGCGTATGTTTCCATCGAGGTAGACGTTAATGCCGATATCAAGCGTGTCTTAGATGATGTAAACCAACGTATTGATACCTTGTCTAACTTACCAGCGGGTATGGAACCAATCAATGTCTACCAAGTTGAATGGCGCCAAGATGTAATCGAAATGGGGTTAGTTGGGGACCGACCGCTCGAGGAGCTTAAACCGCTTGCTAAGCAAATCGAAGATGAATTACTTCAGTTAGAAAACGTCATGCTGGTGTATCTGAGTGCGCCAGAAGAAGAAATAGCGATTGAAGTAGACCCACTTGTTCTTCGTAAATACGACCTGACGTTGAGCGATATCAGCAGCGCGATCAGCCGTTACTCAGCCAACTTTTCTGCGGGCGAAGTAAAAACAAACTCAGGGATGATTGCAGTAAGGATTGAAAACCAATACTACCGTGGTGATGAGTTTAGAAATATTCCTGTAAAGCTTGGCGCAAATGGTGCGAAGGTTTTACTGCAAGATATCGCCACGATCAAAGATGGCTTTACGGAAGAAGAGCGCTATTTTGAATACTCAGGGCAAAATGCGATCTACATGTCTGTTGAAGCAACTCGTGATCAGAACATTATCCCTGTTGCACAGTCCGTTCGTAATTATATTGAAGCAAAAAACAAGACATTGCCGCAGGATGTTAAGCTCAAAGTCTTAGTTGATACGACTTATTATTTAAATGGGCGTCTCGACATGATGTTGAAAAACTTGCTGCAAGGTGCTGCATTAGTCGCGATTATGCTGACCATTTTTCTACGTTTCCGCTTGGCTATGTGGGTAATGATTGGGCTACCTGTCTGTTTCCTCGGTGCTGTAATGATGATGCCAGCTTTGGGTATTACAGTGAACATCGTCTCGCTGTTTGCTTTCATCATGGTGCTCGGAATTGTGGTGGATGACGCCATCGTCATGGGAGAAAGTGCGTACAGTGAAATCGAAGAAAAGGGCGGCGGTGTCGAGAACGTGGTACGCGGTGTCAAACGTGTTGCTACGCCAGCGACATTTGGTGTTCTGACAACGATTGCTGTATTCGCACCATTCTTGTTGTCTAGTGGTATTGATAGTGCCTTCTTTTATGGTATCGCGGGGGTCGTGATTCTTTGTTTGATCTTCAGTTTGATTGAATCAAAGTTGATCCTACCAGCGCACTTGGCGCATACCCATTTTAAGCCAGTTAAACCAGGTGGCTGGCGTGACCGATTTAACCAACGTTTTTTTGGTTTTGTAAATGGTCCATATCGTAACTTTGTAACAACATGCACCCATTGGCGCTGGACAGTGTTTGCGGTGTTCTGTGGTTTACTGCTGATCAGCGCGGCTTTGATCAACGCGAATTATGTTCGGGTGATCCCTAACCCTAAAGTGCCGACTGACTATCCTGCGATCACTATTGAAATGAATGATACCGTTTCAAGTGAGCAGACAATCAGTGCACTCAAGACTATTGAACGTGTCATGCAAAAGATCGAATCTGAGACCATTGCAGAACATGGTCAAGGAATGATTCGTGATGTGCTGTCGTACAACAGAAGCCGCACCGAAGGTCGTGTATTAGTACCTCTGGTTGATGAAGAGTTACGCCCGTTCAATACATTTGAACTGGCTCGACGTTGGCGTGAAGCTATGCCTGTTATTCCAGGTATGAAGAGCATCAAAATCCGCGAGCAGAGTGCGGGTGGTGGTGACAGGGATGAGTTTGGCTACTTGTTGTTTGGTTCTAACATCAATGAGCTCAACGAGGCTGGGCGTTACTTGATAGAGCGTTTACAGCAGGAAGAAGGGTTATATGATATTTCATCTTCTATTGATTCTGGAAGCAAAGAAGTACTCCTGTCTCTTGCGCCTGTAGCGTACGATCTCGGTCTGGATCTCACCATGATCGCAGAGCAAGTTGGTGGCAGCTTTTATGGTGGCGAAGCACAGCGCATTATTCGTGATGGTGAAGAAATTAAAGTTATGGTGCGTTACCCGCAACTGACGCGTGAAGCATTCTCATCATTGCGTTACGCTGTGATTACAACACCAGCAGGTAAGAAGGTCATGCTAGGTGATGTGGTGAAGATCAACGAGCAGCCGGGCGTGAGTAGCATTCGACGTGAAGGTGGGTATCAAACCGTTTATGTTTATGGTTCCATAGACGAAGAATTGGTTGAACCTCAAGAAATCGTGAAGGTCATTGACGACAATATCTTACCGGACATGAAGCAAGCCTTCCCAACTGTGAAAACAGAATTGGGTGGTGATATTGAAGAGCAGGCTGCGCAGCGTAATGAACAGATTTTGTTCTTTATTGCAGGCATGATCATCGTCTACATCTTGTTAGCTGTACCGTTAAAAAGTTATACCCAACCTTTGATTGTAATGTCCGTCATTCCGTTTAGTCTGACGGGGGCGATTTGGGGCCACTTCTGGCTAGGTTTAGACATCAGTATGATGTCGACATTTGGTTTGATCGCCGCTGCTGGCGTGGTTATAAACGACTCTCTGGTTATGACAGATTACGTAAACCAAGTGAGAGAAAAGGGTATGAACATCAAACAAGCAGTTGTTGAAGCGGGTTGTGCTCGTTTTCGAGCTATCACGCTCACCTCAATAACGACGTTTGCGGGTGTATTGCCGATAATGTTTGAAACGAGTTTGCAGGCGCGTTTTGTCATACCGATGGCTGTCGCTTTGGGCTTTGCGGTGTTGTACGCAACGGTTCTGACTTTAGTGTTGGTGCCTTGTTTGTATTTAATGCTTGAAGATATTAAAAATATTTTCAGATCGATTAAGAGGTTTATCCATCGTTTGATTAATCGTTTCAGAAAGTCGCCAGTGACGTCGAGCGTTGAAGCAAGCGTATCGAGTTAACAAGCTTGGTATTAACGATTAGGAGCAGCCTTCGGGCTGCTTTTTTGTTTCCGCATTTTGATTCAAAGCGATTTTTTAGCGGGCAGTTACGTAATTATCTGATGAGAAAACTGCCTGACAAAGCATTTCTAATGTGTATGTTTCTAATGTTTTAAATTCGTATGGTTAATTTGACACTTGGTTAGCGAAATTTACCATACGAAGATAACGTTGAATATGAGGGTTTGTTTAAGTTGTTGAAAAATAACAAAATAAAAGTTGGCATCGTATGTGCAATATATAAATTGTAATTAAAATTAACTGCTAATCCTCAAGGAGCTTATTATGAAAAGCGTATTTCTATCTACTCTAAGTCTTATTGCTGTAATGTCATCACCAATCGCTGCTGCTAACACTTTAGACAAAGAGGAGTGGAGCTCAGATTTACGTCAGGACTTTTCTGAAATGAAACATGAAGCTATAGCAGATATTCAGCAAATGAACATGGATGCCATTCACGCACGTGATGAGCGTATCGTGAAAAACATTAAAGATGAGCAAGAACAGTTAGTAAAGGTAACGTGCCACAAAGAGAAAGCAAGCAAGTCATAAACGCCGATAAAAGAGACTAACAGACGAAAATGAATCCAATACGAGTTCGGTGTTAGTTAGCAGTAAGCACTGACCTTGTTGCTCTACTTGCCAGCCTTTTAAGGCTGGCTTTTTTGTTTCTCATCTCATGGGTGGAGATCAGATCCTCAAGCTTATTATCAATAGTTGGCGTGTTTGATGAGCTATTGCTGGATGGAGCGGATGTAACTTTTAAAAGTGTAGATTTCAGTGAAGTGGAGGTGATGTTAGATATTTAAAATTTTGAAAAGATCCGATCTCCTTTTTGATCTTCATAATACCTTAGTATGTGGCTTACCTTTACTTGAATTAGAGCTCATATTGCAGGCTCTCGTTTAAAGGTATTGATGCATATTTGAAGAGTAAGAGATAGACATATGAGTTTTATTAAAATGTGTAAAGATGGTTTTAGAGGAAAGCCGGATTTCTCTGACTTATTACATAATGCGTTCCAGATAGATGACTTAGTGCTGTCATTTGAGTGTCCGAACAACATATATGAAGGACATGTATACCAGGATCTTGTTAATTTAGAACAGTTCGATGTTGAATCAAAAATAGAGAGGCATGAAAGGTTTGTAAAGTTAGCTACGGTATATTTTTTGTTTCAGAAGAAAATATTAAACCCTTTGCTTCCTATTAACAAACAAGGTGGATTATATATTAGGCTACGGGTTAAATCTACTGGAGAAGATATTGATAATATTAGTCAATTGTCCTCATTTTTAGAGAGAGAATATTATGATTTTTATCATGCCCCGGAGCAAAGTGAAGGCTCTATGAGGGGGTATCATACAGACTTGATGAAAGAATTGACTAAGCGTGCGAATAAACAATGGGGAGAAATTCCAGAAAGTGAAGACCGAAAAAGAGAAAAAGAAGAATATTTAATTAGAGGTTTCTTAAGTGGTTATCCACCAATAAAGTGTGAGATAGTTGAAGTTGGAAAAAACAAATACTCAAAATACTCAGAAGGTAATCTTAAGTATAAGAGTGAATTACGAAGAGTATACAATTTACCCATAAAAAATGAATTCTACCTGAGCATCGAGTTTTGGTATAAGTACGAATCGATGTTTGCTAAGCAGAAGTTTTTAGATTGGGTGAGAAGTGCGGATGAAACCTTTGAAAAAAAAGTATTGGAATTACTGGATTTGTCTCCGCTCATCGACTCGTATACAGCCAAAGCAGTAAAGGGATTGAACGAAAAAACTAAGGCTGAGTAACACAGCGTCAGTGTCAAGAAAAGCTAGCAAAGTATGTAGCCATGAGAGAAAAATGAATCAAATTGGATGTCTATTTACCTTTGTACGCCATGGCGCATATAAAGCCAATGGATTTAGTATAGAGCTTATCACAAATATCAATACATATTTAAATAACAAGAGATATAAATATGAATTTTATCAAAATCTTTAAAGATGGGTTTAGAGGGAAACCAGATTTTGCACACTTGTTACATAATGTATTCCAGATAGATGACTTAGTGCTGTCATTTGAGTGTCCGAACAACATATATGAAGGACATGTATACCAAGATTTTATTGAATTACAACGGTTCAATATTGATTCAAAAGTAGAGCGGCATGAAAAGTTTATAAAATTGGCCACGATTTATTTCTCTTTTCAAAATAAAATAATAAATCCACTATTACCAATCAATAAACAAGGTGGCTTATATATTCGGTTAAGGATTAAATCTTCAGATAAATATATTACTAGTGTTAATCAACTATCTTCATTTATAGAGAAAGAGTACGTGGATTTTTATCATGCTGTAGAGTCACCTGACGGTTCTCAAAAAGGTGATCATACAGAGTTGATGAATGATGCCATTGCGTACGCAAATCATCGTTGGGGAATAGACCCGATAAACGAAGAAAAAAAGAGAGCGAAAGAAGAGTTCCTTATAGGAGAGTTTCTTCGTGGTTACCCTCCAATCAAATGCCAAGATATCAAGATTGGTGAAAATACATTTTCAAAATATGTAGAAGGAAATTTGGAGTATAAAAAAGACTATCGAAGAGTGTACAATTTGCCTATCAAAAATGAGTTTTACTTTAGTATTGAATTTTTATATGAAATCGAGCCTATGTTTGCTCAAAAAAAGTTTTTAGATTGGGTAAGACACGCGGATGAAATCTTTGAAAAAAATGTTTTAGAGTTGCTAGCACTGTCTCCGCTTATTGATTCGCATACTACCTCCAAATCCGAAAGGTTGACAAAAAAAAGTTGATCCAGAGCGTTCATACTTAACTTAAAGAAAAAAGCCCGCGAAGAATGCTTTCACGGGCGAAAAAAGGGCACCAAATTGGGTGTCTATTCATTTTGGAGGTGGTCAAACGTCCATATAAAACTGACAATAGGCTTGGTGAGAGGCTTACCACCAGCGCGACCAACGAGGCTAAAGTTAACATTGTTGTAATGATTGTTAAAATGTTAATTCTTCAATCAATGTTTTCATTATCGTGAGTTTAAATTGTGAATGTGTTGCCTGCGTGTATTTTTACTCTGTGAAATGCCGTTTTTGACAATAAAACATATTATAAATCTTGTGTTGGTTATTTGATTTGGTTATATAAAACTCAACATACTTAATCCTTAACTGTTCATATTTACACTTAATGAGATACAATAACCTTCTGTTTGTTAAGTGATTGTGTGTTTTTTAACGCATTGGTATTGAACAAAAAGCGACCTAAGCCGTTCTTGTTCATTTTGATAAGTTTACTTATCAGTCGTTTTAGATTTCTTCGTGCTTATGGACTAGGCCGAAGTCAGCTAAAATGGCATACGCAGCAGGGATCATAAACAACACCAGCAGAGTGGATGCGAAAATACCAAACACGATGGAGATAACCAGTGGTTGGATAACCTGTGCTTGCAAACTGGTTTCAGTCAGTAACGGAAGCAAACCTGCTGCAGTGGTCATTGATGTTAGGAATACTGCTCTAAAGCGTTCCCGACTGGCTTTGACTACTGAGTCGTGCACATTATCCCCTTCATCGACATGATGGCGTATGTACTGAACTAACAGAATCGAGTCATTCACCACAATCCCCGCTAATGAGACGAAGCCCATCATACTCGGCATACTTAATGAGTGACCGAGTAGGATGTGTCCCCATACCACGCCAATAAAGGCGAGTGGAATCGCAAGCATGACCACGAATGGTTCCAAATAACTGCGGAATTGGTAACTCAGAATCGCAAACACGCCAAACAAACCAAGCAAGAAGCCTTTACCCATTGATGCGCCAGTTTCAGCGGTATCTTTGGCTTCGCCTTCAAAATCAAAGCGAAGACCAGGATACTTTTGCATAAGCTTTGGCGCTTCATCTTGTTGGAACTGACGAATAATGGCGGTTGAGTTGGCTTTCGTATTGTCGATATCGCCGAATACACTCACTGTGCGCAAGCCATCAATGCGCTGGATTCTTACGTAATTACGTTGGAAATCCAAAGTCGCAATGGTCGCGAGTGGGATTTGACTGCCATCGGACAAGATAATTGGGAAGTTTGCCAATTGCTGTAAGTCACCAGCTTGTGCTTTATCGAGGCGAACTTCGATGGAAATGTTTTCTACCCCAACTTGGATTTCGTCTGCGGTTTGGCCAAAGAAAGCCGCACGTAACTGATTGGCGATGAGTTGGCCGTTAACCCCATAAGCTTCTGCCCCCGGACGCAGTTTAACTAAAACTTCTTCTTTACCCATACGCATGTCATCCAACACGCCATGGACACCGTCAAACTCATTCAAGTATTGCTGAATGTCGATAGAGGCAGCTTTGAGCGCATCCAGATCATCATGCTTCGCTCGAATTTCAATCGCTCGTCCACCCGGCCCCATGGTCGGTTGTTTAAATACCAGCGAGATAGGATCGGCAAGTTCACCGATGTCTTCGCGCCATGCATCGATAAATTCATCGATGAGTGTGTTACGACTCTCTGCACCCAGCAAATCCAGACGCACCGTGGCAATATGAGGGCCAGATTCATTCGCATCGGCGTTAGCGTTGAATTGACTGGTGATGTGTAGAACCAATGGATTGCCGTCTTCCACTTTCTCTGTCCATTCTTTATCTAGCTTTTGAGCGGAAGCGACGATCTTATCGACGACGGCTTCCGTTTGAGACAGAGAAGAACCCGGAGGAAGAATAATGCGCGCTTCTGCAATGTCGCCATCCAGTTCAGGGAAGGGTTGAAACTTGAGTAAACCACCTACTAACGTGGCTGCGGAGATAAGAAGCAAGGCAACCACACCACCCATAAAGGCATAGCGATACTCGACCACTTTATCCACTGCGTTGACCAAGGTGGTGTTGCGAAAGTTTTCAAAAGAAGCGAGCAGCTTTTGTTTGAACTTCGGTGTTTTTCGCTCTTGCTTTTGTTTGTGTAGTGAGTGAGAAAGGTGGTTAGGTAGAATCAAGAAGGCTTCCACCAAACTTAAACTCAGTACGAGGATCAGAACTTGAGGAACCGCTTTAAGTACCGCACCCATTTCACCTTGCAAAAATAACAAGCTACCGAAAATACACACCGTAGTTAAAAAGGAAGAGATGACCCCCGGCAGTACCTTTTTCACTCCTTTAGTTACGGCATCATCGATCTCTTCTCCTCGGTCTAGGTGAGCGGCAATCGATTCGGCAATAACGATGGCGTCATCCATCATGATACCGATGGCCATGAGTAACCCGACCAAAGACATGATGTTGATGGACAGGCCAAGTTGCGCCATCAAAAATAACCCACCTAAGAAGGCAACAGGTAAACCAGCTGCGACCCAAAAAGAGTAGCGAAAACTAAAGAACAACCACATGGTGGCGAAGACCAGAATGATACCTTGCCAACCGTTTTTGACCATCATGGTCAGGCGATCCCAAAGCACGGATGAAAGGTCATTGGTCATTTGTAGCATCACACCGTCTGGCGCGATGGCTTGTTGTTCTTCGACAAATTGAGCAACACGTTCTTTAATGCGCAGTGCATCGTCTTCTTTGTTTTTGCTGACTTTTAGTAGGGCAGAAGGGTGACCATCAAAGAGGACTTTCTGTTCGTCCAATTCAAATCGGTCGGTAATCGTCGCAATGTCTCTTAGACGGATGATTGACCCATTTGGACCAGAGCCCACGACGATAGTCTCAAGCTCTTCTGGCGTCACGCGTCGTTCGTCAAAGCGGATCAGAAAGTTCTTATCTGGCGTTTCGACATTACCACTTGGCAACTTGACGTTCTGACGACCAATCTGCTCAGCAATATCGCCAACACTTAAGCCAAGCTGTCGAATGGCTTGAGTGTCTAACTCTACTCGGTATTGGTGGTCAGAGAAGCCTGCAACTTCAACCAAAGACACATCATAATCGAGCTTTAATGTGCGTTTAAGTTGTTCTGCATAGGCTTTTAGCTCTGGCCATGTGGTGTCTGCAGTGATCGCGATATCCACAACTGGCTCATTCCAATCTAGCTCTTGGACCACAGGAGACTCAATTTCTTGTGGGAAGTCATTAATCGAGTTGATCTGGGTTTGAACATCAACCAGCATGCGGCCGATGTCGGCTTCTTCATTCAGTTTTAAGATAAGACGCGCAGAGCCTTCAATCGCTTCACATTGCGTTTCTTCAATGTTAGCAAGGCCATCAACAGCATCTTCCATTCGGACACAGATACTCTCTTCGACTTCTTGCGGGGAAGCTCCTGGGTAGACTACACCAGCTAGGATGTAGGGCGGATCAAACTCAGGAAAAGTTTCACGCTTAATCGTGGAAAGTGAAGAAATCCCCAATATCAGCAGCGTTAGCATCAGCAAGTTGGCTGCTGTTGGATGCTTGGCGAAGAATCGGATCATGAATCAGACTCCTCAATAGTGGCTTCTGACTGTTCAGGTGACTCTTTCAATAGCATGCCGTTAATTGCGGGCAGCAAATCGTTGATGATCAGCTTCTGACCTTGCTCTAGTTCACCATCGATCACCACTTGGTTATTGCGGCGATATAACACTTCAACCGTCACGACTTGCAGACGGTTGTCATCTCCCATCAGGTAAATCTTATCGCCATGAAGCGCACGCTCTGGGATGACCCAACTCGGGTTCTCTTGTCCCTCAATCAAGGCACGCACAAACATGCCGTTCACCAATGGAGGCGCAGACGTTGGGTTTAATGCACGGTAGTCTTGTTCAATTTCCAGAATCACACCGGCAGTCGCTTGGCTTGGATCAACCGTTTCACTGATGCGTGCAACTTTCGCAGGCCAGCTTGCAGAGAGGTTACCGCTGCTGAGTTCAATGTTGGCATGAATCGCATTCATATCAGGTTGTGGAATACCAGATTCATCACGAACAAACTCACCGATGCTCGCCGCCAAAGTTTGCATGTCATGAATGGACAGTTGAGCTTCCACTTCCATGACATCAATACCATGTCCTGTCACCATGGTTTGTTGGAGGTTAACCACTTGCTTTTTCTCAATTTCTACGTCAGCAATACGCAAATCGTAAGGAAGCGTGATGATGGTTTTATCAAGCGAGCGTTCGGCCTCATCCACTTTTGATGCATTAACTTTAACTAGGGCTTCCGCGACTCGTTTCTCATCCGGCATCAAACCAATTTGATTTTCAATATCCAGTACTAACTTACGTTGAGAGAGCGCGCTTTGCTCTTGCTGATCTACATCCGATTGCGAGGTTAAGCCTTTCTTACGTAGGTTTTGTTTACGGTCTAACTCTTTGTTGGCGATAACCAGACGGTTGGCTTCTATCTTGAGTGTGCTTTTGAGATTCGCTTCTTCTTGGTTCAGCTTAGCCAGAGAGGTTTGAGCAGATTTGAGATCGGCTTGAGCTTGAACCAGTTTCAGTTCGTAATCGAGTGGGTCGATTCGCAAGATTTCTGTCCCTGCTTGCAACACTTGTCCTTTTTCCAGCTGCGGATGGCGGTAGACCACTTTACCCGTCACTTCGGCTATCGCTTTCCATTCCACTTTTGGGGCGATCTTGCCAAACCCTATGGCTACTGGAGCAATGGCTTTGAGCTCAAGTGGAATCGTCTCGACCAACCGTGCACGATCTCCAGCGGGTTTTACGGGCAAATCTGGTTTGAGGCTAATCGCCAAAAACAGAATGACGACCCCCACCGCAAGAGCAGGAAAGAACAGCAGCTTTTTATTTATCTTCATATTGGTCGCCCGAGTCTAAAAATCCATGTTTCATCAGTTGTATGTTGTGTTCGAATAATCGGTTCAAGAAGGCTTCAGAAAGTTCAATGCCATGAATGGCGAGCAGTGCTGGTGGTGCCATAAAAGGAAATACCATCAAGCTGATGTAAGAGACGCGACAAAGTTGAGGGTCGGCGTCTTTTCGTAAAACGCCACTGTCGATCAACTTATCAAAGATCACGCCTTGCATTGGCTTACTGATATCTGCGAAGACTTTTTCGAGCAGTTTGCGTTGGGTTTCCGATGGGGGCATATTCATAACTTGGGCAACTAAGCGTGGGAACTGTGGTACCTTGATCATTTCGCGGTAGTAGGTGCGCATTAGATCGAGAAAGTTTTGCTCGTTACTGTTGGATACCAACGTCTGCATCTGCTTTTGCATCGGTGACAGTGTTTCGCGCAACATGGTCTCGAACAAGCCTTCTTTGTTGCCAAAGTAGTAACGAATCATCGCCACGTTCACGCCTGCTTTCTGCGCGACTAGGCGAGTAGAGACCTTGTCATAAGCCATAATGGTGAAGAGTTCGCGCGCGTGGAAAATCAGTTTTTCCCTTGCGTCGATATTATCTGTGGGTCTTCCCGCCCTTCGATGCGCTTCCGTCACAATCTTCTCTCAAAATATTAAACATTTGATTAATTATAAGACGCTGATTTCTCATGCGACATGTGAAAAATTAATCAGTATTTAATCAAGTGATTAATTTGTGATGAAGAGAAGTAAAAAAGAGCAGAAAGAACTGCTCTTTGAACAAATAGAAAAGTATTTACTTAGGAAGAACGGTCTTGTGAGGCTATATCACCCCCAACTTAACACACTCCAATTCGGTCTGTTGGCGTGTTCTTTTAGTTGTGGGCATGGATTTACCAGATAAGCGTAGTTCGCGTATTCACAAAGCGGTAAATCGTTGATTGAATCGGTATAGAAATGGATTTCGGAATAAGGCTCAGGCTGATTTTCTAGCCACTGTTTTAATCGCGTGACTTTGCCTTCACGATAACTCGGGATACCGTCGATTTCAGCAGTATAACGGTTGTTTTTCTCGATTAAATCAATTCCGAGTGCGGTTGGAATATTAAGACGGCGACCAACGGCTTCCACCAAAAAAGTGACGCTGGCAGAGATGATAACCATATCTATACCATCACGAGACAGTTGCTCAATCAGGGTTTTGGCTTGAGGAAACTGTTTAGCCAGAATATGGCTTTCAACACATTCTTCAACCAAGGTGTTTACTTCTTCAATCGGCATGTTTTCTAGTGGCTTCATGGAGAACGCGAGATAGTCTTCCATGTCCATTTTGCCTTCAGAGTACAAGGCCATTAGACGCTGATCTTCCTTAATAAATAAAGGATCAGTCGCGATGCCTCTCTCAACCATAAACTCGTTCCAAATCATTGCGCAGTCAGCGTTTATTAGGGTTTCATCCATATCAAAAACATACAAAGGTTTGGACATGTTTAGGCTCTCACTGGTTGAATTTCGTTTAGGTTAAAGAGTAGCTCTAGTTGGCTGCCATTCGCTAGTAAGCGTTCTGAAGAGCGGTTAAGCAAGTCAACAGTGAGCTCACACTCTTCAACGTTCACTTGATAGCGAATAACATTACCTAGAAGCTGGTGGTTGGTGATCGTACCTACTTGTGGCGCTGAGATGTGGCTATCATATTGACGACCTTGCTCTTTTACATATATAGACTCTGGGCGAATCGCTACTTTCCATTCGGTATCAATGTTGAAGAGTTGCTTGGCTTTATTGGCCTCTACAAGGTTGTAGTGCCCCATGAAACCGGCCACAAACTCGTTAGCAGGATGAGTATAAATTTCTTCAGGTGTTCCTGCTTGAACAATTTCCCCTTTACTCATTAGGAAGATACGATCAGACATAATCATCGCCTCTTCTTGGTCATGAGTTACGAAGATAGTGGTGAGATTCATCTCTTTCTGAATGTCTCGGATTTGCTGACGAAGGTGTTTGCGGATTTTGGCATCAAGCGCAGAAAGTGGTTCATCAAGCAATAATATGCGAGGTTTCACCACCAACGCTCGAGCGAGTGCGACACGCTGGCGCTGACCGCCAGAAAGTTGATGCGGATAGTGTTTTTCTTTACCTGCCAGATCCACCAGTTTGATGACTTTAGCCACTTCACGTCGAATATCATCATTCGCAAGCTTTTTCATTTTTAAGCCAAATGCAATGTTGCCTTCGACGGTCATATTGGGAAACAGCGCATACGATTGAAAGACCATCCCAATACCACGCTCTTGCGGGACTTGATGCGTGATATCTTCTCCGTTTACCCAAATCTCGCCTCCATCGACAGGGTTAAGCCCAGCAAGGCTGCGAAGTAGTGTCGATTTACCACAACCGCTAGGGCCCAAAAGCGTAATGAATTCACCTTGCTCGATGTTAAAGTGAATGTCCTCAAATACGGTGTTATCACCAAAACGTTTAGTCAGATTTTTCGCTGTTACGTAGCTCATTGTTTGACTCCTCGGCTGAAACGACTTGCCAACCAAGTCAGTAAAAAAATAAATAGGAAGTAGGTCATCACTAAGGCAGACGTAAAGTGGCCGCTCGTCTGACGCATGTTATACAAGTAGATTTGCAGGGTTTCATAACGTGTGCCGACTAAAATATTGGCGAACACAAACTCTCCCAATAGAAATGAAAATGAAAGGAAAAGCGATGCCATCAGTCCTTTTTTGAGGTTAGGTAAAATGACCATCAAAAACGCTTTGGTTGTGCTTGCCCCTAGCAAGTGTGCAGCGTCCATTAAATCGTTAAGGTTAATTGCTTCGAAGCTATTAGAAATCGCACGATACATGAACGGTAACGCGATGGTGAAGTAAGTACCTACTAGAATCCAAGGAGTACCGATAAGGGAGATTTCACTGTCAGCATAAAGTTGAAGCAAGCCGACGGAGGACACCACTGGTGGTACAGCGAATGGTAGCAAAATCAATACGTTCATGAGCTTATCGAGCTTCGGAAAGTAGTAAAACACCACGAATATCGCTGGCAGAACCAGAAGCACACTGAGGGTTAGCGAAGCAATACAAATAAACAGCGAACGCCCAAACGCTTGCAAAAAGCGTGGGTCGGTCAGCAATTTAACGTACCAATCAAAAGTGAAACCATCTGGAAGCACCGTGGCCCCCCAGCGTGATGAAAGCGAATAGACAAAGGTCGCTAAAATCGGGATGAGCATGATCCCAACAATGGAATAAACCACTGTTTTATGGAATCGAGTATTAACGTTGTGCATGACTACTTCCTACCTGCATAGCTTTTCGAAATGAGCCATTGGTTAATCAATGTGATAAAGGCAAGTAACACCATTAGAACCACCGAAATTGCAGCGGCGAGATTAGGTTCAAGGAACAGGTCTCCCGATACCAGACTCGCAATTCGAATTGTGATGACGTTATAGTTACCGGAGGTCAACGCATAAACACTCGCATATGCGCCGATTGCGTTGGCTATTAAGATAATAAAGGTACCGAATAAGGCTGGTGAGAGCACTGGCAGCGCGATTTTCGCCCAATACTGTGATGTTTTGGCTCCCAGTAGCGCAGCAGCTGCTTGCCAATCATCACTCAACGCATCGAACGCAGGGTAGAGCAACAACACCGCCAGCGGGATTTGGAAGTAGATGTAAATGGCCAGCAGACCCCATTTACCATAAAGGTCGAAATCACCGAGTAAGCCATACTGCTTGAGCAAAAGGGTAATCGCCCCATTGGTGCCCAAAATAATGATAAAAGCGAATGACAGAGGTACGCCTGCAAAGTTGCTGCTCATGTTCGTAAACGCAATCACACCGTCGCGGACTTTAGAATCGACTCTGCGTAGAGAAGAGACCAACAGAGTCGCAATGGCTAAGCCAAAAATGCTCGACCACACAGCTAACCACAAACTGTTGCCAAACGCCTGCATCATAAAGGCGGAGTCGAGCACTTCAATGTAGTTATCGAAGGCAAACTCGCCATCGTAGATAAAGCTGTTTAACAGCACCCAAATCATCGGTGCGAGTTGAAATAGATAGAAAAACAGTGCGAAAGGTGCCAACCAAATGGCTGGCTTAAAGCGCTTTAACCAAGTACTTGCCAAATTTGAACGTGATTCGCTAGAGCTTGGGGAGAGGACTGAACTGCTCATAGTGCTAACAATTCCTGAGTGTATGGCTTCGTGTGGTCAAGGTTTAGCAATTGACAAACGGTGCCACAAATATCAGTTTGCTTAATATGACAATCTTGATGGGTAAACTTATCACCAATGACAAACAGGGGAACTTCTCGTTCTTCAGGTAAAATCCCACCGTGAGAAAGATCGTTGTTCATGCCATGATCGCTGGTCACAATGATTTGATACCCATCAGCAAGCCATTGATCGATGTAGTTGGAAAGAATAATGTCTGCACCTCGCGCACAATTGCGGTATTGGCGAGAGTCTAGGCCAAACTTATGTCCTGTATCGTCGATATTCATCGGATGGATCAATAAGAAATCAGGTTGATAGTTGCGGCGTAAATACTCTGCGTCCAGGAACAAGGCTTCATCAGGATAATGATCCCAATGGTAAAAGCAGCCGTGCTGGATATTCAGGGTTTCATCATGCGTGAAACGATCGCGAACAGGTTCAAATGGCGCGCGATTATAAAGCTCACTTACCCAGTGGTAGGCAGCCGCAGCGGTCACTTTTCCTTGGGCTTTTGCCAAACTGAAAATGGAATCGTGTTTGGATAGACGAACGATATTGTTGTTTACGATGCCGCTTTCTACAGGGCGAACGCCCGTTAAAATGCACTCATAAAGTGGGCGAGACATAGAGGGCAGCTCACACTGCACAGGATAAAGCGTTGCGCGAGTTTCTTGTTGGGAACGACTTTGTTCTAGAAGACCATTGAGGTAGCCCATGCAATCACGGGCTACCTGATAGTTCAGTCCATCTAGAACAACAAGGATGACCTTATTGCTCATAACGACTTACTCTTATTGCTGGTGGATTAAGACACTTTCTTGCCATTGACGTGGCAGCTTACGTGCGGACTTTTCCCAAGCTGAGAAGTCAGTCACTGGGTGTACATTGCTGTATTGGTCATTAGCAATTAGCTTGTCTTGCACTGCTTGAGGCAGTGTGATGTTGGTGCGGATTGGACGCGCATAACCTTCTGCTAAGTTGATTTGCCCTTGATCGCTGAAGATGTATTCACGAGCAAGCTTTGCTGCATTAGGGTTCTTCGCGTATTTATTGATTATGGTTGTATAACCAGAAATCACAGAGCCATCTTGAGGAATGCTCACTGTAAAGCGGTCGCGGTCAATTTTGTCGCGGTAGTTCAATGCATTGAAGTCCCACATGATCGCCACTTCCACTTCGCCTTTTTCTAGGTTGGCGATGTTCGGATCGGTAAATGAAAGACGACCTTGCTTCGCGAGTTCAGAAAAGAATTTGAGCGCAGGCTTGAGGTTGGATTCGTCCCCACCGTTGGCGAACGCTGCGGCGAGAACCGCGTTGTTTGCCTGTGCTGCTACGCCTACGTCACCTACGGTCACTTTGTAGTCGCCTTTTAATAGGTCATCCCACGTTTTTGGCGCGTCTTTTACGAGGTTATTGTTGGAGATAAAAGAAATAGTGCCAGTGTAAGCAAGTGCCCAATGACCATCTTCGTCTTTTGCCCAATCTGGGATGTCATTCCAAGTTGTTGGTTTATATGGCTGAGTGACGCCTTTTTTAACCGCTACACGTGCGAAGGCAAAGCCTACGTCACCAATGTCTGCGGTCGCGTTTTTCTTCTCAGCTTCGAATTTTGCGATTTCTTGAGCCGAGCTCATATCCGTGTCTTGGTGCTTAAGGTTGTAATTTGACTTTAAATCAGCCCAAGTGTCTTTCCAGTTTGCCCAACTGTCAGGCATACCCACACTGTAAACCGCCCCTTCTTTTTGTGCTGCTGCTACCAAAGATTCAATATCGGCTTCTTTCGCTACTGTTGGCGTAGCGAGCGTTACCGCAATGATTGCCGCTGGTGCGGTAATTGAACGACTTAGCAAAGTTTTCATTGTCTCCATCCTTCTGGACTAGGTCAGTAAGTTCGCTTTGTATGCTATGGATGGAATGTGACGATTTAGCGCAAGTAATTTGACAGTTTTGCTGATTTTATATGGCACTTATATTTCATACGTTCAGTATGTGTTCTGTTGATTAATGTCATATTTTTGTTACGTAAACGCCTTATGTTATTCGTCAAATTATCCTTGGACTAGATCAGAATGAGAGCGACAGGCACCGGACAATTTGGTACCCAATTAGGAAAAATTAGAAGCAGCTTAAAACAGCAGATTCTTTCCGGCATCATGTCGGAAGGACAAAAACTGCCGTCAGAGAGAGAGCTCAGTGAGCTGTTTTCTACGACTCGAATCACAATCAAAGATGCGTTGGTGTCTTTGGAAACGGAAGGTCTTATTTATCGAGAAGAGCGCCGGGGTTGGTATGTATCTCCTGAGCGTATCTGTTACAACCCGTTGTCTCGTTCTCACTTCCATCAGATGATTCGAGAGCAGCATCGTATTGCAGAAACTAAGCTACTCAACGTGCGAAGTGAAATGGCCGCAGGTGAGTATGCCAAATCGTTAGAGGTGGAGCGAATTACCCCAATTTATGTAATTGAACGGTTACGTTTTATTGATGGGCGAGCGGTATTGTTTGTTGAGAACGTGCTCAAAGCGGCACTGTTTGAGGGTATATTGTCTGAGAACCTCACCATGTCCCTGACAGGCATTTATCGTGAGAAGTATGGTTACGAGACAAAGCGCTCTCGTTTTGATGTGATTCCCACGTCAGCTCCTGCTCATGTCGCTAAGGCGTTGAACCTAGCTGAAGGACAACCCGTTCTGAAAATTCGGCGGGTAAACTACAAACAAGATGGGCATTTAATGGACTGCGAATTCGAGTATTGGCGTCCAGACGCAGTGATGATTCGCATTGATAGCGTAGGATAAAGCGCAGAATTAAAAAGAGCCCAATGAAGGGCTCTTTTTCGCATATTGGTTAGAGAGGCGGTTTAAACGAGGCCTTGCTCTTTCGCCATTCTGCTTGCAATGCCGGGTGCTTTCCAAATGCTTGGCAGCAAAATGAAAGACACAGGTACGGCAGTAATTACAATGAAAGACTGCAATGCAGAAATACCACCAGAGCCCATTGAGATGAGCGCAATAGCGACAATACCCATAATCAGACCCCAGAACGAGCGAATCACTGCGTTTGGTTCTGTTGAGCCCGTCATCACTACACTGATTGTGTAAGTCATCGAGTCACCCGTCGTCACGATAAATGTTGTCGTTAAGATCAGGAACAGAACCGAAATGATCATTGGGTAAGGTAATTCACCAGTAATCGCTAGCAGTGCTGCAGGCAAGTTAAAGCCTTCAAACGCAGATGAAATCAAACCAGGGTTATCAAGTTCAAACGCAAGGCCACTGCCACCAACGATACTAAACCAGAAGCAAGTAATCAGCGGTGCCGCGATGCTAATAGACATGATTAATTGGCGAATTGTACGACCACGAGAGATACGAGCAATAAAGATCGCCATCATTGGGCCATAACCGATAAACCAACCCCAGAAGAATACTGTCCACCAACTTAGCCAGCCTGTATCACCACGGTAAAGTGCCATAGGGAAGAAGTTATCCACCATACGACCAACGCCTTGCACGTAGCCATCAACGATAAAGCTTGTCGGCCCGAAGAACAGGATGTAACCAATTAATAGTACAGACAAAATGATGTTGTAACGACTGACGATTTGAATACCCTTGCTCAAACCGCTCAGTGCGGAAAGGGTATACATCAGGATCGCCGCCATGATAACCATGCTTTGCGTTACGAACGTATCTGGCAGGCCAAACAATGAGTTTAGCGCGTAGCTAATTTGTAAACCTAAGAAGCCGATAGGACCGATGGTTCCTGCTGCTACTGCAATGATGCTACATGCGTCAGCAACATCACCAATCCAGCCTTTAATGGCTTTATCACCAAAAACAGGGTAAAGCAGAGTACGCGGCTTAAGAGGCAGGCCTTTATCGTAATGCAAGTGCATTAAGACAATGGAAGATAGACCACCAAGGATCGCCCAAGCTAAGAAGCCCCAGTGCATAAAAGACTGAGATAGGGCATTGATTGCGGCAGTTTTCGGTGAGGCTTCCCCGTATAGAGGCGGAGCAGTCACAAAGTGCGCGATAGGCTCAGCTGCGGCCCAGAACACACCACCACCTGCAAGTAGAGTACAGAGTACGATTGACAACCACTTAAAGTTATCAATATCAGGTTTCGCTAGACCACCTAGGCGCACATAACCAGTGCGACCAAACGCAAGAGCCAAACCAATTAGGAAATTCAGAAGAAGCAGTACTTGCCAGTAAGCTCCGAAATATTTAGTAGCAAAGCCGAAGCCGGTGTTAACCATTGCGGTTAGAGAGTCGGTATTCGTTAGAGCAAGTAAAACGAATAGAGTGAGGAAGCTACCACTTAACCAAAAGACAGGATTGGTGAGTTCGAGGCGCTTGAGTAAAGATGGGGGGTGAATAGCAGAATAGTCAGCATCCTGAATAGGCGCTGTGTGGGAGGCGGCATTCGTCATATTTGACATAATTACTTCGCTTTTTAGGGCTATGAAGCCGTGCATTTCCCCTCACATCGTTTCAACGAAAAGTGTGAGGATGTTCAAAAAGCCGATGATGTTAACATGTCGAAGTTGCAAATATAACCTTAGATTTCGATTAATTTTTAACAGGTTAGCCAAGTTGCTGATTTTTGGGTAGAGATCAAAAGAAAGAGTTTTTACGTGAAATGCACCGCATTTCGTATGTAATTAACATTTCCCTTGTTTTTGCATGGGATTATCAGGATTACATTGAGAAAATATGTTTTTCCCAAGCTAAGGTTTAACTCGATGACTCACTTCGAACTTAACGGGCAGTGGATGCTTACCTCGCCACAGCGTCCCAATCTTGAAATTCCAATGTTTATTCCGGGCGATAATGTGTCGGCGCTTTTACAAGCAGAGCAGATTCCAGATCCTTATTTTGCCGATAATGAAAACAAAGTTCGATGGATTGAAGAGTGTGAGTGGCATATCTCACGTGAGTTTGAAGTCGACGCGTTTACGTTGTCTGCCAAGCAAATTTGGATGACGCTAACTCGTGTAGATACCTTGGCAACCTTCTATGTTAATGGTGAGTTAGCACTAACTTGCAGCAACATGTTTACCCAGCAACGTGTGGATATTAAACCGCATTTAAAGCAAGGTACTAACACGATTCGGGTTGAGTTTGCTCGGGTGGATTTAGAAGGTATCGCAAGAGCAAAAAAACTGCCATTTCCTATTCCATCGGCAATGGGCAACAACCAAATTCCACACATGAACTTGATCCGCAAAACACAATGCCATTCCGGATGGGACTGGGGCATTTGCTTGATGGTATCGGGTATTTACGACCCCATTCAAATCGACATTGTGAATGAGCTTTGGCTCAAAGGCTTCTCGACAGAGCAGCAATGGCAAGCCGATGGGAGTGTGTTTCTTGATGTAGTAGTTGAAGTGGAAACGGACAGTCAACGCCATGAAATGATGGTTGAATTTAATGGTGAGCGTCAATGTATTCAAACAAAAGGAAGTGGTCACTATCATTGCCAGTTCCACATTTTGGAGCCTCAACGCTGGGGGCCATCGGGTTATGGCGAAGCGTATCTCTATCCCATTACCATTTATTGCAGAGAGCAAAAGTTAACGCACAACATTGGTTTGCGTCAGTTAACCCTAAATAACCAAGCTGATGAGCACGGCTCTGCAATGGAATTTATCGTCAATGGCGTACCGATTAATGCTAAAGGTGCCAACTGGATCCCTATTGACGCAATGCCGGGGCGAGAGTGCGAAACACGTTATCGCAACCTTTTGCAAAGTGCGGTTGATGCCAACATGAACATGATTCGCGTATGGGGCGGTGGTCAGTACGAGAGTGAAACCTTTTATAACCTTTGTGATGAACTTGGCTTGTTGGTGTGGCAAGACATGATGTTCGCCTGCTCGTTGTACCCATCAAACGACGAGTTTTTAAAAGAGGTAGAAGAAGAACTTAGATTCCAAATCCCGAGGCTCAAGGAGCACCCATCAATCGCACTTTGGTGTGGTGACAATGAAGTGATTGGAGCTATTGGTTGGTATGACGAATCTAAGCGCAGCAAAGTCAAATACACGGTAAACTACGATCGCCTCAACCGCATGATTGAGAAGGAGATTACCGAGCGAGATAGCACTCGCCGTTTCTGGCCAAGTTCCCCATGTAATGGTGAACTGGATTTCGGTGATGCGTGGCATGATGATAGTAAAGGCGATATGCACTTTTGGGACGTTTGGCATTCAGGAAAATCATTCAGTGCCTACGTTGACGTGAATCCTCGTTTTTGCTCTGAGTTTGGTTTTCAATCTTGGCCATCTTTTGCTGAAGTTAAGCGGTTTGTCCCTGAGCAAGACTGGAATATTACATCCCCAACTTTCGAACAACATCAGAAGAACCCTCGAGGTCATAGTATTATCACAGAGATGTTCACGCGCTATTTTCGTTTTCCCTCTGGATTTGAGAGTATGCTGTATTTAAGTCAAGTTCAGCAGGCAATCGCGATCAAAACTGCATGCGATCATTGGCGTGCCATTTCTCCAGTTTGTCGCGGCATGCTGTACTGGCAACTCAACGACAATTGGCCTGTCAGTTCTTGGTCTAGTTTGGAATACAGTGGTCGATGGAAGCAGTTGCACTACCATGCAAAACGCTTTTTTGCGCCGCAGTATTTGGTATTTTCCGAGCATACAGGCATGTTGAGCCTACATTTGCTCAATGATGCCAAAGAGT
Organism: Vibrio sp. Vb2131; assembly: GCF_033338535.1. Lineage (NCBI taxonomy): Bacteria > Pseudomonadati > Pseudomonadota > Gammaproteobacteria > Vibrionales > Vibrionaceae > Vibrio > Vibrio sp. Vb2131. The sequence goes on along the minus strand of NZ_JAWOSW010000005.1, from coordinate 82,436 downwards.
CCGCAAGCGTCAACGCACTGCTTAAGTGGGTAGATTGGCAAGGGGAAGAAAAGCAATGTTGGAGCTTAGAACAAACAGTCATAGCAGACAGCAATACGATTTTGTGGCAGTTGGATGAATTGATCGAGAAGGATGAACTTACGTCAGGCTTCTTCTATGTTGAAGCGCAAATCGGTGAAGACAGAATAAGCAACACATGGTTTAGTACTCACGAGCTAAAAACCTTGCCGATAGCGAAAGCCAATATAGATGTCTCTATTGAAGGGAGGCGAATTACATTGATTGCGGATAAGCCTGCGTTTTTTGTTCATTTGGAGAGTGATGCTGATGGAAGATTCAGTGACTCCAGTTTTACTCTGTTGGTCAACGTTCCAATGACGGTTGAGTATTTAGGTGATGATGTTTCAGGTATGCAGCAGTCGTTGAGGGTATGCCACCTTAATGATTAAAGCGGGCATAGAACATCTATATGCTGATAACTAAAAAGGGAGCGTTTGCTCCCTTTTTAGTTACCAAGTATCCGTTATTAAGCTCAGGTTGAGACAGAAGACTATTTAAGTTTCTGATGGACCCGATAGCTAACGACAAAGCCAATGTAGAATAGTGCAGCAAGAGTAATCACTGCCGTCGCGTACGCCAGCAGGCTGTTTAACCCTAAACCAAAAGCCAAAGTGAAGGCGATACCATGAATGGCTTCCGCAGGGATTCGGTACCAAGCAGCGTGGACGGAAGATCCGAAGAGGATAAAGGTACTAAGTAAGACAATCGTGCCGCCTATAAAGCCGACCCATCTGCTGTTGTTCATGTTGCAGTCTCAGGGGTTACCGAGGTAACGTAACAAAATATTTCAGGATCGTATTATACAACCGATCATCGCGAAAAGCGCTAGAGAAATTTCGCGGATAAAACAGAGTGTTTTAATTCGAACAAAAGAATACGACCATAGCCAACTTAATACAGGAATAACAAAACATGTTGAGATTTATACAACGTCGTCGCATTAAGAAAGTGATTAAACTAATGAGTACTAGATTGGTGGTGGGATACGGCAGTCGTGAGTATTTTTCGGTTGATCAGGTAAAGACGAGCACCAGTGAGTTAAGCGCGTGCCAACAAAAAATTGCGTTGGCATTATATGCGGATCCGCAAGATCTTGATTTGGAAAATCAACCAGAGTTGCAAGCAATACGCTCAGACGTGGCGCATGATTTCTTTTCTGGTGCCGACTATACCGCTCAAGATGTGCTTAATTTACTCGGCTCTGGTGGCTGGAAAGGCGGCCGAATGGAAGATGGAATGTCTCATCATTTTGGTATGCACAGTCGCTATTAAAAACATGCGTTAATTTTATAAATTCGATAAATATTTTTGCTGTTAAAGATTAATTAAATTTTCTTTCAATTGGGTAACAATTACCTAATTATGCACCCGAATCCCAGCGCGTCGCTGGACTGGTTGGATTGCATACCATGAAATTAATCATCAAAGGATTGGGGCTGAGTGCTCTTGTGCTCAGCATGTTTGCTCATGCAGATAGCAAAACGTTGAACGTTTATGCATGGGGTGGCTATTTGCCGGAAGCATCGTTAAAAGCGTTTGAAAAACAAGAAGGCGTTACGATTAATTATTCGACCTTTGAGAATAATGAATCAATGTACACCAAGCTAAAATTGCTAAAAGGTTCTGGTTACGATGTGGTTTTTGCTTCTGCGTACTTCATTGAAAAAATGGGGCGAGAAGGGCTGCTTTCGAAAATAGATCACGCTCAAGTGCCAAACATGCAAGACACAATGGACGGTTTACTTGGCCAAGCGCACGATCCTAAAAATGATTACTCGCTGCCTTATATTTGGGGCATTACCGGGATTAGCTACAACGAATCCATGGTTGAGCAACCAGTGACAAAATGGGCAGACTTATGGGAGTCTCAATACGAACAACAAGTCATGTTGATTGATGACGTGCGCGATGTGTTTGGTATGGCGCTTAAGAAAAATGGCCATAGCGTGAATACAAAAGACGAAGCTGAAATCGAACAGGCTTTTGATTCTCTAGTTGCGCTGAAAAACAACGTATTACTGTATAACTCAGATGCGCCGCAAGTCCCTTACGTGTCCGGTGAAACATCGGTCGGCATGCAATGGAACGGCAACGCATTCCAAGGGCAGGTTGAAATGCCTGAGCTGAAGTTCGTGATGCCGGAAGAGGGCGCGGTATTGTGGATGGACAACTTCACTATTCCGTCTGGCAGTAAAAACAAAGCATTGGCGCATAAATTTATTAACTTTATGTACCAATCAGAGAACCAAGCGGAAATCGTGACCAGTTTGGGTTATGCGTCGGCAACGAACGCTGGGCGTGACAAATTGCCAGAAGAGTTGAAAAATAACCGTACTATTTTCCCTTCATCAGAAGACATGAAAAAAGGCGAGTTTATTAATGATGTTGGCGCAGAAACGTTAGCGATTTACGAAAAGTACTGGCAACGTTTAAGAACGCAATAAGCAACGCCTTTGCCTATTGTTAGGCTTAAAATCGTTCAAATTTGAATTCCCCTCATCACGAAAGCGGTGAGGGGAATTTTTTATGGGCTTTGTACTTCGAGTGTTACTACGCGGCACGCTTCACGAGGCAGAAGTGCTTTTTACCGCGTTGCAGTAACCAATATTGATCAAACAGTGGGAAGCTTAAACTCGGGTTATCAGCCGCCACTTTTTCACCGTTTACACTGATGGCGTTGTTGCTGATGTGTTCGCGTGCAACACGCTTCGAACTTGCTAAGCCCGACTCAATCAACAGCTCAACCAAATCTTGTTGTGTGCTCTCAATGCTTGGTAAACCATCCAACTCCAACTGTTTTAATTCACCCAAACTCAGTTGTTGCACATTACCGCTGAATAAAGCTTGAGTGATACGCTCGGCACTGGCTAGGCCTTCTTCGCCATGAACAAATCGCGTCATTTCTTCAGCGAGAATACGTTGTGCTTGTGGCTTACCTTGGCTTGCTTGGTCTTGCGCTTCAATGCTGGCAATTTCTTCGCAGCTCAAGAATGTGTAGTAACGCAAGAAGTGGTAAACGTCGGCGTCTTCTGCGCCAAGCCAGAACTGGTAGAACGCGTAAGGAGAGGTTTTGCTAGGATCTAGCCATACTGCACCGCCTTCGGTTTTGCCAAATTTGGTGCCATCGGATTTGGTGATCAGCGGCAGAGTTAAGCCAAATACTTGCTCACCATTTTGACGGCGAGTTAAATCGATCCCGCTGACGATGTTTCCCCATTGGTCATTGCCACCGATTTGCAAACGGCAACCGTATCGACGGTTTAGCTCGGCAAAATCGTACGATTGCAGTAGGGCGTAGCTAAATTCGGTGAAGGAGATACCTTGGTCAGGTCGTTGCAGGCGTTGTTTTACCGATTCTCGGTTGACCATAGTATTGATTGAGAAGTGCTTACCCACATCGCGGAAGAAGTCGATCACATTGATCGACTTCATCCAGTCAGCGTTGTTTACCATGATCATCGGCTTGGCCAGTTGGTGATTCATCAACTGCTGAATTTGATTAGAAAGATCGTTAACCCAGCCTGAGACGATTTCCTCTGAGTTCAGACTGCGCTCAGTCGCTTTAAAGCTTGGGTCGCCAATCATGCCCGTTGCACCGCCAATCAAGGCAACAGCTTGGTGTCCGGCATCTTGAAAGCGCTTAAGCATAATCAAAGGCACGAGGTGGCCGATATGCAAGCTGCCAGCTGTAGGATCGAAGCCGCAGTAAACGGTTTGTGGCTGTGAGAGAAGTGTCTGAATTTCTTCCAAATCGCTGGCTTGTGCAATCAAGCCACGATCTTGTAAATCTTGCAGTAATGGTGTCGTCATTCTTTTTGTCTGTTTTAGTGGTTGTTGTATTCAGACTAAAACGCGACACCTTTTCTCGATATATCCCTTAAGGGACAGTTTTTTATCTTGAATGGAGAATGAGGTGATTGAGGAAAAGCTGGAATAACTCACTCAATGAAGACACATTTAATTGCGAGTAAATTCGCTTTCGATGATTTTTGACCGTGCCTTGAACTAAGTGTAACCGCGCGGCAATTTCTTTGGTGTCAAACCCTTGAGCGAGAAGCGAAGCCACCTCTTGTTCGCGACGGGTGAGTGATTCTACGCCAAACGTTGCTAAAGCTTGCTCAATGGCTATTCGCATACTGCCAGAATAAGCACTCTGTGCAAAAACAGGCTCAGAAAAGGTAAATTCCGTTTGTTTCCAATGCTGCTGACAAAGCGACTGAATTATCGGGAAATAGGGCTTTAGCTTATTGATTTGTTGCTGAGAAAAGTATTTTCCATCAGTCATATATCCGAAGTACAGCATGACCCAACGGCCAGATTCAACTTCGACTAGCATGCTAAGCTCGTCTTTCCACCCTGTTTGATGATAGAACTGCTCGCAGTATGAGGTGAAGTCAACGCCTTTACGCGCCACGTCTTTGAGCGTAAATACGCCTTGTTGCTTTGTCTCGTTTAGTTTGAGAAAAAAAGGGTCATTTTGAAATGAGTCAGTAAGGTAGCGTTGAAAAAGTAACTCTCGCTCGTTCTCAATTGAGTCGTAGAGATAAATAGGATGTTTACCTTCTCGGTAACCTAAAATAACTGCGCAATCAAAATGAAAAAGAGTGCGAATGACACGCATAAGTTTAGGAGTAAAGTTAGGCGTGTTAAGAGCAGAAATTGCTTCTGCTAGCAGATTATTAAAGTTATTGTCAGGCATGGGATACCGAATTGCAGGTGGTTTTGCGCAAGCATAACCAAAAGCAATCCAACGAGAAAGGGAAGTCGCCATCTTCTGGTGACTTCCATAGAGAAAGTTGCGTAAGTGCTCAGTTTTGAGGAATCATATCCCCGTTAACTTATTGATAAGGGTGCAGAACAACGGTTTTATTTAAGCGATTAGTTGCTATGCATTACTGCGAGTTAGTGAGCTCTTCGTTAACCCAATATTTAGAACCAGACACGTTAGCATCGATGAGCAAACCTTTAGCGTTCAACTGATAGACGGCGACGCCGCTGTTAAGTTGTTTTGAAAGTTGCTCTGAATCTTCGCCCGCAACAGCAGAGGCTTCACTTGTGGCCTCCCATCCTTCGTTGACGAACGTATCAAAGTCTTCTTTGCTCTCAAACAGAACCACTTGTTGGTAAAATTTGCCGCCAGCCCCAAGTGCAACGCCCAAACCAAACATATTCATATAAGTGCGTTCTTCTGTTTCCTTATTCACTGCGACTCCTGACCCTGAGTTGGTGTGAAACAGCAAAGATAATTTACGAGAATCAAAGACCGCGTAGCCGTACGCGTTGTCGTAAATAGCTTTTGCCTCCGGCTTTTCATTAAATAACTTGAGCAAAGCGCTATCTGCCATTAAGTCCACGGCTTGGCGAGCTTCTTCTGGCGTATCGCCTTCCATCAGCTCATCAATTTTTTTGTCGGCAGCATCTATCCATTCTTTGCTTTTCTCGATGCTGGCTTCTGTCCATTCGCCTGCGGTATTGATCGCTTCCTCGGACCAATTCGTGAAATCTTGCCACGCTTGTTTTGAAAACGCTTTGGTGTCGTCCCAAGCATCTTGGGCAGTATCAGAAACTGCGTCGCCAAGCTCAGACATTTTATTGGAAATTTCATCCCAATCGGCATAAGCAGGGGATGCCAGGAGCATCAATGTAGTAAGGAGTGCGATAGGCTTTTTCATCAAATTCTCTCTGGAGTTATCGATATACCATTCATTTTAGGTCATCAGACTTTGATAATGAAATTGACTAAATGACGAACTTGAGAGAGGAATCACGAACTGATTGTGAAATGACGTGTGAATAACAAAGCCCTCACAAGGGGAGTGTGAGGGCTAGAGTTTATCGTGTGTTACTTGCTGCTAACTTTACCTAGTTTTAACCAAGTATCGATAACCGTATCTGGGTTTAGTGATACAGAGCTAATACCTTGATCCATTAGCCATTCCGCTAGGTCGTCGTGGTCTGATGGGCCTTGACCACAAATACCAACGTATTTGCCTGCTTTTGTTGCCGCATCAATCGCCATCTGAAGCATAACCTTAACCGCTGGGTTGCGCTCATCAAATAGATGTGCGACATCGCCAGAGTCACGGTCAAGACCAAGCGTTAGCTGAGTCATGTCGTTTGAGCCAATCGAGAAGCCATCAAAGTACTTCAAGAACTCATCGGCAAGGACCGCGTTGGATGGCAGTTCGCACATCATGATGACTTTAAGACCCTGATCGCCACGGCGCAGATCAAACTTCGCTAGCAAATCAATCACTGATGCTGCTTCGCTTGGTGTACGCACAAATGGGATCATGATTTCAACGTTTTTCAGACCCATTTCGTTACGAACGCGTTTGATTGCTTGAGTTTCTAGCTCGAAGCAGTCTTCAAACACTGGAGAAATGTAACGAGACGCGCCACGGAAGCCAAGCATTGGGTTTTCTTCATGCGGTTCGTATGCTTTACCTCCAACCAAGTTGCTGTATTCGTTAGACTTAAAGTCAGACATACGAACAATAACGCGTTTCGGCCAAAATGCCGCAGCAATGGTTGCGATACCTTCTGTCAGTTTGCTTACGTAGAAATCGATAGGATCTTTGTAACCACGAATACGCTGAGTGATTTCTGCTTTTAGCTCATCGCTTTGTGCATCAAAGTTAAGTAATGCTTTCGGGTGGATACCAATCATCTTATTGATGATGAATTCAAGACGAGCAAGACCAACACCTTCATTTGGAATTTGCGCGAAGTCAAACGCGCGATCAGGGTTACCCACGTTCATCATCACTTTTGTTGGTAGCAGTGGCAGTTCATCAACAGAAGAGCGTTTTACGTCAAACTCAAGTTCACCTTGGTAAACGTAGCCCGTTTCACCTTCAGAACAAGATACGGTCACGGTTGCACCATCGGTTAACTTGCTTGTCGCATCGCCACAGCCAACGATTGCAGGAATACCAAGCTCACGAGCGATGATGGCTGCGTGGCAAGTACGGCCACCACGGTTGGTTACGATTGCAGATGCTTTTTTCATCACTGGTTCCCAGTCTGGGTCAGTCATGTCTGTAACTAGCACGTCACCTTCTTGGACTAAAGACATTTGGTCCAGAGAGTCAACCAAGCGAACCACGCCTTTACCGATGCGCTGACCGATTGCACGACCTTCAACCAAAACATCCGCTTTGTTTTGTAACTCGTAGCGCTCAATCACGTTTTGTTCCGTTTGTGAACATACGGTTTCAGGACGCGCTTGAACAATGTACAGCTTGCCATCAATGCCATCTTTTGCCCATTCAATGTCCATTGGACGCTGATAGTGCTTTTCGATGATCATTGCTTGTTTTGCGAGCTCTTTGATCTCGTCGTCGTTCAATGAGAACGTGTTGCGCTCTTCATCAGAAGTATCAACGATATCAACTTGTTTGCCGATTTCTTGGTTATCTGAGTAGATCATTTTGATCAACTTAGAACCAAATGTTTTCTTAACGATTGGGTGTTCGCCTGCTTCAAGCATTGGCTTGTGAACGTAGAACTCGTCAGGGTTTACTGCACCTTGAACGACCATCTCGCCTAGACCCCATGAAGAGGTGATGAAGACAACTTGGTCGAAACCCGATTCAGTGTCTAGTGTAAACATAACACCCGACGAGGCTTTATCTGAACGCACCATTCGTTGGATACCCGCAGATAGCGAGATGCCACGGTGGTCGAACCCTTGGTGAACGCGGTAAGAAATCGCACGGTCGTTAAATAGAGAAGCGTAAACGTGCTTAGTTGCTTCTAGTACTGCGTCGATGCCTTTCACGTTCAAAAACGTTTCTTGCTGACCAGCAAAAGAAGCATCAGGTAGGTCTTCTGCCGTAGCAGATGAACGAACTGCGACTGAAAGCTCAGGATTGCCTTCGATCAGTTCTTGGTAGTTTTCACGAATTTCTTGTTCAAGGTCCGCAGGGAAAGGGGCCTCTAATACCCATTGACGAATGTTTGCACCTGTCTTACGCAGAGCTTCTACATCTTCAACGTCTAGTTCATCGAGTAATTGGTGAATACGCTCATCCAAACCTTCGTGGTCAAGGAATTGGTTAAACGCGTATGAGGTTGTCGCAAAACCATTTGGTACAGAAACGCCTGCGTTTGCTAGGTTAGAAACCATTTCGCCAAGTGAAGCATTCTTACCGCCGACTTTGTCGACATCATCCATGGATAGGCCATTGAACCAGAGGGTGTTCTTTTGCATGTCTTTCTCCAGAAACATTGCAGCTTAGTAGGGGGACTTAAATCGATCTAAACAATCGCATGTTGGCTGTTATTACACGTTGACCATACATTGCTTCATTTAGATTGATATCAAAGGCAAACGATTACGTTCTGGCTGAAAAAAATTCAAAAGAATTTTTAAAGCTGTGGTGAACCTAACTGAAAGCCAAACTGATTTATTAATATTATGTGTACCATCCTACTCAAAAGATTTTGAAAAATTAAACAGAAATGCAAATAAATAACCAAAGTCGTGATGTGTTCTATGTTTCTGACGGTACGGCGATAACATGTGAGACATTAGGGCATGTTGTTCTCGGTCAATTTCCGTTCATTCCTAACGAAAAAACCTTTCCGTTTGTTGAAAGCCAGGACAAAGCTACTGACGTAGTCAAAGAAATTGAAACTTCCTACCAGCGCAATGGCGTCAAACCTCTGGTCTTTTTCTCAATTGTCGTTCCAGAAGTACGTGAAATGCTGCTTGAAGCGCCGGCATACAGTTACGATGTTTTGGAGAGTATTGTGCAGAAAGTGCAAGACGACATTCAGATGGCACCAAAGCCTAAGTTGCAGCGTTCTCGCAGCGTGGGGAAAGATTCCGACACCTATTTTGACCGTATTGCGGCTATTGAATACACATTGGCGCATGATGATGGCATCACGCTAAAAGGGTTGGAACAAGCCGATATTATCCTGCTGGGAGTATCGCGCAGCGGAAAAACGCCGACTAGCTTGTACATGGCGATGCAATTTGGTTTACGTGTTGTGAACTATCCGTTCATTGCGGAAGATGTGAAGATGATGCGTTTGTTGCCTGAATTTGAGATCCATCGTCATAAGTTGTTTGGGCTGACGATCGATCCCGAGCGCTTGACTGAAATCCGTGAGAATCGTTTGTCTGGAAGTGATTACGCTAGCACAGAGCAGTGCAAGCTGGAGCTAGACACTGTTGAGGCTTTGTTTAGAAGAGAGGCGATCCCATATATCAATACGTCCTCTCTGTCTGTTGAGGAAATTACTACGCGTATTCTGGAAAAAGCAGGAATGAAGCGTCGCTTGTTTGGCTAACAAGAGACGCTCATGTCGCTATGTGTAAGAGGAGGTGAGGTGTGTACCTCCTCTATCGAATGAACCTTAGACAGAATTAATAGTATTGGAACATCTTTTGGATGTCTTGATAGTTTTTGGTCTGAGTCAGTGACAGCATCAGTAAGATACGTGCTTTTTGTGGGTTCAATGTACCAGCGGCAACAAAGCCGTATTTTTCGTCATCAATTTCAGCATCCAAAGTGGTTGAGCCGCTAGGCGTTCGGGAGCTTCTTACAACAACAACGCCATCTTTACTCGCTTTCTCTAGCTCATCAAACACAGTGTGGTACAAGTTACCATTACCGACACCAGCACTTACGATGCCGTCAAACTTCGCATCCACAAAGGCTTTCACCGGCAAATTGGAGGCATTTGCATAGTTATAAACAATACCGACCTTAGGCAACTTAGTAAGCTTTGATACATCGAATGGGGTTTCTGTCGTATGTTTACGCTCTGGGCTTCGTTGATATTTGGCATCGCTATTATGAATGTAGCCGATAGCACCAAAGTTGGGTGACTGGAAAGTGCTGACGGAGGTTGTATTGGTTTTTGTCACATCTCGCGCATCGAAAATCGTGTCATTCATTGCGACTAGCACGCCACGTCCTTCTGAATCTTCATCGGTGGCTGTTACGACTGCATTGTATAAGTTGACTGGTCCATCAGCACTCATTGCGGTGGAAGGACGCATTGCACCAACGATCACGACAGGCTTTTTGCTCTTGACGGTCAGATCAAGGAAGTAAGCGGTTTCCTCTAACGTATCCGTACCATGAGTAATGACGATGCCGTCAACATCATCTTGAGCGAGTAGCTCATTAACTCTTTTCGATAATTTTAGCCACACTTCATCATTCATATCTTGTGAACCGATACTGACCACTTGCTCTCCAGAAATATCGGCAATGTTGGTCATACTCGGCACCGCAGAAATCAATGATTCAACGCCGACTTTACCTGCTGTGTAGTTTGACTCGGTTGTAGATTGACCTGCGCCTGCTATGGTGCCGCCAGTGGCAAGAATTTTAATGTTCGGAAGATCGGATTGCGCGAAAGACAAAGAACTAAGGCACAAACCAAGGGTTATCGTACTGAGGCGGAAAAGATTTTTCGTCATGGGAATCACCTGCTGTTAGGTTGGATGTTGGGGAACTCATCTATCCTAAAAACAGCGGGTTAGATTTTTTGAGTACTAGTTCAACAAATTGCAGATGAAGATCGTGATCAACTAATCACTTAAAGAATATCAAATCAACCAGTTAACCTAATTGACGTGCTTCTTTAACAAGTGAGATGTGCTAGTAACGTGCACAACGTGTTAAGTCCTATAATTTATTGATTTATAAATAGAAGGAGGTAGGAGTCTCGTGATGAGGTTATTAAACATGAATTTAGCCGTGCAATTTTCCAAAGTTTACAGTGTAAAAAAAAGCGGCTTTACCCCGGAACAGATAAAAGCCGCTTGCCAATGATGTGTTAATTCACATCTTATCGCATAATCATTTGTTCACGACCAGGACCCACAGACACCATTTTTACTGGTACGCCCATGAGTTCCTCAATGCGTAGAACGTATTTCTGTGCTGCTACTGGAAGCTCTTCAAACTTACGACAACCTGTGATGTCCTCGCTCCAGCTTTCCATCTTCTCGTAGATTGGCGCAAGAGAGGCAGTTTGAGGCCAGATTGGGTTTTCGCTGTGGTCGCCTTCGTAGCCAACACAGATTTTCAGATCGTTAAGGCCAGTTAAACAGTCTACTTTCGTTAGTGCAATTTCAGTTGCGGCTTGCAGTTCAACGCCATTTTTCGTAGCGACTGCGTCGAAGTAGCCCATGTCGCGTGGACGACCCGTAGTTGCACCGAACTCGCCAGCAAGTTCGCGGAAAGCGTCTTGCTCTTCCATTGCAGTGATCAACGTACCAGTACCCACTGATGAGCTGAAGGCTTTTGCAACCGCAATAACGCGTTCAGGACGAAGTGCCGGAAGGCCACTACCGATACCCGCGTACATTGATACAACGTTAGAAGATGTTGTCCAAGGGTACTCACCGTAAACAAGGTCACGACCCGCGCCAAGCTGCGCTTCGAACAATAGAGTTTTGTCTTTCGCTTGTAGTTCTTTTAGAGGAAGCGTTACGTTGCAAATTGAATCGCGCCAAGGTGCAGAGACTTCTAGCAGCCAGTTCGCCAGTTCTTCAGCGGTTTGTTCAAACTCGAACGTCGGGTAAAGTGCACGCAGTTGCGGCAGTTTCCAATCCATCATGAATTGAAGGCGTTCAACCAATACTTCTGGTTGCTTCAACCAACCAACTAGGATGCCTTTCTTCATTACGCGGTCACCGTAAGCAGGTGCAATACCTTGACGAGTTGAACCGTATGCTTTGTCGCCTAAACGTTGTTCTTCTAGCGTATCTTCTAGTGCGTGTAGAGGTAGACACAGTGTTGCGCGATCAGAGATGCACATATTCACTTTTACGCCCGCTTCTTCAACTTCCGCAATCTCCTGAGACAGCAACGCAGGGCTGATAACCATACCCGGACCTAACACTGCCAAACAGTCAGGGTTGAATACGCCACTTGGAAGCTGGTGCAGCTTGAACGTACCTAGATCGTTAACCACGGTGTGACCCGCGTTGTTACCACCTTGGAAACGAATGCTCGCAGAAGCTTGCTCTGCCAAAAAGTCAACGATGCGGCCTTTGCCTTCATCACCCCAGTTTGCACCCACAACAACGATAGACGACATAATTTAATCTCCAAAAACAGATGCAAAAATCTTAAGGTGTTCGCCATAATAAGAGAAATTAATTATACTCATTAACTTGATAAGAATTTCATATCGGAATTGGCAATGTTAGATTTGAACTGGCTGCGAACCTTCGTAACTCTTGCAGAGGTAAAACACTTTGGTAAAACAGCGACGGAACTGCACATGACGCAGCCGAACGTAAGTTTGCATATCAAGCAGTTGGAGCAAGCCACGCGCACGAAATTGATTGAGCGAAATCCCGTGCAGTTGACGCAAGCGGGGAAGCGTTTGTTAGCTACGGCGCAGCGGATGCTTAATGAGCTGCAAATTTGTCAGTCGGATCTCAATGCCATCAACGATCTTACGCAGGGGACGCTTTCTATTGCGGCGAGCGATATTGTTTCACGTTTACTGCTTATCAAACCATTTCAGCAGTTCAAAAGTGAATATCCGGGGATCGACTTGGCATTGTTCAATACCACATCTTCTCAAGCGGTGGATTTGGTGAAAAGTGCGCGTGCCGATATCGGCTTTGTTATCGCACAAAAAGAGAGTCAACCGCTGCATTTTACGCCTCTCACGCAAATTCACTGGTGTGCGTTTGGCGATAACATTTTTGAGTGGCAAGACAATCGAAAAGAGAGCCAGACGCTGATCCTGCTAGGGCACGATACTCGAACCCGAGAGCTGATTGATGCGTCTTTACCTGAACTAAATCTGCCTAAGCATCGCGTGATGGAAGTGGGCAGTGTGGAAGCACAAATCGACTGGGCGGAAGCGGGGTTTGGGACTGCTATTGTGCCGGATTTTTCGCTCGATCCGAGATTAAAGCTTTCTCGAGAAGTTACGCCTTTGCCAAGTTTTCCAAACACTGATTTCGGCTACATCGTGCGTCAAAATCAGGTGTTATCCAAAGCGGCAAAACAGTTGTTGGCTTGGGTTGGCGAGAATGTGTCGGTGGTTGAGGGCTAAGGCGTGAAAGAAAAGGCCATGAAAGAGACGAAGATTACGATTTCGCTCCCATCCTTGATTCACCGTATTGGGGGCGACCATGCCAAGCGAGCGAAAACACTCGCAGCAGAAAAACAGTGCGATCTTAAGCGAATTAGACGATCTCGTCACTGGCAAATCTCGGGCGAGGCTTTGGATGTAAAAGCGTTTTTAGAGGATCTCAAAAACGAAGAAGCAGAGACGATGCGATTTGCGATCAACAAGATCGAACAAGCTCTACTTGCTCACCAAGACAAATTGGAACCTTTGGACGTGAAGTTGATACGTTTGGTGAGACAAAACCCAAACATCACCCTAGCGGAGCTGATGGCTGAAACGAACTGCACGTTAGTTCAAGCTCGCACGGTACGATTTGGTGCTGAGTTGCTTTAAGATCGGTTTGTGGTTTACTCACTTTATTAACAGATGTTAGGGTACCGATCAAAATCACTCACTAAGACCATTTTATTATGGATATTTGGCAGCTTCTCCTTTTTATTCCTGCTTGCTTCGCTCTAAATATGGCTCCAGGCCCAAACAATTTATTGGCAATGAATAATGCGCGTTGTTACGGCTTTAGGGCCGCGTTTACGGCCAGTTTAGGCAGAATTGCTGCTTTTTCAGCGATGATTGCGTTGTCTGCATCAGGTCTGGCTGTGATTTTGTATACGTCAGAAATGCTATTTTTGGCAATAAAGTTGGTAGGAGCGCTGTATCTACTGTGGATTGCGTTTAACCTTTGGCGTTCAGAGTCCAGCCCGATCTCTGACTTGGACAATTCGCGCAATTACGCAGGACTTGCGAAGCAAGAATTTACGCTTGCTGCTGGCAACCCGAAAGCGATACTTATTTTTACTGCATTCTTGCCGCAATTTGTTGATGCCAATGCCAACGTTCAAGAGCAGTTTTTTGCCCTTGGCTCGACGTTTTTGATATTAGAAATGGTCGCCATTTCAATCTATGCCATCTTTGGTTTGTACTTGAGGCACTGGTTTTCAAATCCAAAAATGGCGAAACGTTTCAATCGCGGATGTTCGTTGTTTTTAGCCGCATCAGGTGCGAATTTGCTACTAAGTAAGCAATAACAACACATCATCTCCGTAGATTATTTTTCTATAAAAAGAGCCGCTGATGTTACATCAGCGGCTCTTTTCGTTGATGCATCGATTATTTATTGTTACCACATCAAATCGTCAGGCACGACGAAATCTGCGTATGGATCGTCTTCTGCTGGAATGTCCGATTCAGGTTCTTTTTGTTCGATGATGACGGACTCATCACGTTGAGCAATTTTATTCGCTACTCCACGTGGAATGACAACATAGCTTTCACCAAAAATTGCGATTGCCAAAATACCTTTGATCAACTGCTCGCGGATAAGTGAATCTACATAAAGTGATTTCACTAGCGTACCGTGAGTGAAGTTGTATTTGATGTCGCCATCTTTTAAGTCGATCTTGTTCATCTCAATCAATTGATTGATCTGCGCTTTGATCTCTTTGTTTAATCGCTCAGCATTTTGCTGCTCGCTCAATTGTTTATCACGCTCTAACTGTTGGCGTTTATTCTCTTCAACCGCCGCTTTTACTTCGCGTGCTTGAACGCGTGATTTTTTTGAGCCTTTCTTCGCTTTCTTTAGTTTCTTTTCATTAACTAAGCCAGCTTTCAGCATTTGTTCTTGAAGGGTAAGTTTTGCCATGTTTCATCCAGTTAGTGCGCAATTTTGGGCATTTTACCCACTATTGCCACTTGTAGTAAATAATAGTGCTTTCTATGGGTCTAAAATGTTTGGTTGGCTTGTTGTCTCTTTAATGGAAAGTGCAAAGCGGGCCTTCTCCAAAGCCCGCGAGCATTACTGAAATCTAGGTGGGTTATGGCTGCCACTGTTTAGATGTGACGAGGTTATCCATCACTTTGTTTACCGCTTGATGCGCTTTGTCGACAATGGTGTCTATATCGTTACGATTCGCGATAAGCGGTGGAGCAAAACCGAGGATGTCACCATGTGGCATAGCGCGAGCGATTAAGCCTTGCTCTAAACAGGCCGCCGCGATTTGCGGGCCTACTTTCAAGTTTGGATCAAAGTGTGCACGGCGGAGCTTGTCTGAAGAAAACTCCAACGCATGCAACAAGCCAACGCCACGAGTATCACCGACCAATGGATGATCGCTAAACGTCTCCGCCATGCGTTGCTGCAAGTAAGCGCCGACTTCGGCCGCGTTTTTTACCAAGCCTTCACGTTCAATGATATCGAGGTTGCAGTTCGCGGCTGCCGCTCCCATTGGGTGACCAGAGTAGGTATAACCGTGTCCGATAGCGCCCCATTGGTCGGTGCCGTTTTCTAGCACACTCCAAACTCGTTCACCGACGATCACGCCAGACAGCGGTTGATACGCTGAGGTTAACCCTTTCGCTACCGTGATGAGATCTGGTTTCATGTCGTAGTGCAGTGAGCCAAAATCGGAGCCGAGGCGACCAAAGCCACACACCACTTCATCCGCAATCAAGAGTACATCGTATTTGTCGAGCACTTTGCGAATCGCCTGCCAGTACCCTGCTGGTGGTGGCACAATACCGCCAGTACCGAGCACTGGTTCTGCAATCATTGCTGCTACCGTTTCTGGGCCTTCTTCCAAGATCATCGCTTCGAGTTGATCTGCGCAATATTGAGAGAATTCGAGCTCAGACATACTCTCGTCTTCACGGCGATAATAATATGGCGCGATGGTGTGTTTGATACGCTCAAGTGGTAAATCAAAATGGGCGTGGAACAGCGGCAAACCTGTCATTGAACCGGACGCGATACTTGAACCATGGTAGCCGCGGTCACGCGAAATGATTTTTTTCTTCTCTGGTAGACCACGAGCATTGTTGTAATACCATACCAACTTAAGTTGAGTTTCGTTCGCGTCGCTGCCTGACATGCCGTAGTAAACTTTGCTCATGCCTTCAGGCGCCATTTTGATGATGCGATCTGACAGTGTCACGAGCGCTTCGTTCGTATGACCGACGTACGTGTGGTAGTACGCCAGTTCTTTGGCTTGCTCATAAATCGCATCGGCCATTTCGGTCCTGCCATAGCCAATGTTTACACAATACAACCCGGCAAAGCCGTCTATCAGCTCGATGCCTTCTGAATCGGTGATGCGTATTCCGCTTCCGCTCGAGATAATTCTTCCCGGAAGCTCCCCGGCCGCATACTGCTTCAGGTGGGTTGAGGCATGAAATACTCTCTGACGATCGATCTCTAAAAGTTGTTGGGTTTTGTTACTCATGATCCTTCTCCTCGAATAATTGGATATCCATATTTCGTGTCTCAACTGCCACTGACGGTTGGTAAAGCGCCTAAGCAGCAGTATTTGATTTCGCTGTATTCTTCAAATCCGTGACGGCTTCCTTCTCGTCCAAGACCAGACTGTTTCACGCCGCCGAATGGGATAGGGTGCCCTGTCATTTTGACGGAGTTCACGCTCACCATGCCAAACTCCAAACCGCGCATGCAGTGCCAAATTTGGTGAATATCGTGACCATAAACATAGGCAGCTAAGCCGTACTCAGTGTCGTTGCTCATTTCAATCACGGTATCTAAGTCTTGGTAAGGCAATACGCCTGCCACAGGACAAAAATTCTCTTCGCGATACACCGCCATTTCAGGGGTTACATCGGCTAGCAATGTCGGCGCGAAGAAGTTTTCGCCTGGTACGGGCTGGTTGTATCCCGCTACCAATCGCGCGCCTTTGTCGAGCGCGTCACGCACCAAATCATGCGCTTTATCCACCGCAGTGCGATTAATAAGTGGTCCCATGGTGGTTTTTTCGTCTAAGCCATTGCCCAAAACGATGTGGCTCATTTTTTTGGCAAATGCTTCCAAAAATGCTTCGTACTTATCGTCAGGGACGAAAATACGGTTTGCGGCCAAGCAGTCTTGTCCTGCGGTTTGAAACTTCGCATCCACGGCGGCTTTGGCTGCTTGCTCGACATCCATATCTGGCAGCACGATGAAAGGGGCGTTACCACCTAGCTCCATACTGCACTTCTTCACGGTTTGTGCCGCGTCGCGTAGCAATAGTTTGCCTACTCGAGTTGAGCCTGTGAACGAGAGCGCTTTGACTTTATCGGAGTGGCACAAGGTTTGTGACACCATCACCGCATCGCCAGTGATCACGTTAAATACACCAGGTGGAAAGCCAGCTCGGTCTGCTAACTCTGCCAACGCTAACGCAGAAAAAGGCGTTTCACTGGCGGGCTTAATGATCACCGGACAGCCTATTGCTAGTGCGGCAGCGGCTTTGCGTGTGATCATGGCATTAGGAAAGTTCCAAGGCGTAATCAGTGCTGCGACACCAATTGGCTCGCGCACCGTTGATAGCTGCGCATTCGGAATATGACTTGGGATGGTTTCGCCATAACAGCGGCGTGCTTCTTCGGCGAACCAACGAACAAAGGATGCGCCGTAGTCAATCTCACCTACAGCATCACCTAGTGTTTTTCCTTGCTCCATCACCATCAAATGAGCAAGATCTTGCTTTGATTCTAGAATCAGGTCGTGCCAACGCATGAGAATTTCAGCGCGCTCTTCTGCTTGCATTTTTCGCCATTGACGAAAGGCTTGGTCGGCTTCATCAATCGCTTGATAGAGTTGTTGCTGAGATAGCTTAGTGATGTAACCGATGACCGTGCCATCTGCTGGATTATCCACCGGATGAAATTGATCACCACTTACCCATTTGCCATTCACGTACGCTAAACCTCTCACCAAACGTACGTCTTTCATTATCGCCATCATGTCGTGCGAGGCTTTTAATTCTTCAGCGTGTAAGCTGTGCAGTGCTGCCATGAGTCCTTCTCCCAGCATCGTTGTCCATAATGAAACTGTAATGGAGAAGTGACCGAAATAATTTCTGATACCGAGGTTTAAAACGTCAGAACTTTCTTTTTAGTGCCGTTAAATATGGTGCTTTTTCTGTTCACGCCTGATGCGCATTTTCCCTTTTATAACAAAGCGTTTTGGTTTACTTCGAATGTGCCCGCATCACGTTTGATTGTTTTTGTCACAATGTAAGTAAAGTAGCGCTCAATGCCCACATCTGAGTCTAACCAGTTGTCGATAAGCCGCTGATATTGGTCGATATCTTCTGACTGAATTTTAAGGATGTAATCGACACCACCGCCCGTGGCATAGCAATCAGTGACTTCTGGTGAATGTTGAACCAGTTGCTCGAAGCGTTTGAACGCTTGGGCGTTGTGTTCTTTGAGCGTAACTTCAACCATAACCGACGTTCGTTTGAACAAAATATCGGTATTTACTTTTGCTCCGTAACCTTCAATGATGCCTGCTTCTTCCAGTTTTTTGACGCGCTCCCAGCAAGGGCTCACGGATAGGTTGATGGCCTCGGCAAGGTGAGATTTGGTGATACGACCATTATCATGAAGTATTTGTAGAATTTTTACGTCGTAGCGATCGAGGCGCATTATGAGTCTCCCTGTTGAATACTAATCATTTCATAAAGGCTGATGACTGGTCGCTGTTATAAGGTGCTTTCCAGTTTGCTTCTGGTATGCCATTTGTTTTGATTTCTTTAGTTGGCTTTTCAATCAGCCTACCTCGCCGCAGTCTTCGGCTATAACTGCGATAGTGTCACCGATATTCACCATAGCAGGAAAACGACGTGCCGCGAAAATACCATTGCGCTGTGACTTGTACTCAATGGGGGCGGTACCTGTGCGCTCGGTCGAGAAGATTCTCACTAATACATCGCCCTTTTTGACGGTATCGCCAAGATCAAACAAGTATTCTGTGATCCCGTGGTGTTGGCTTTGCACATAACAACTTGCATCAGGCATATCTAATAACTTAGTTGGTTGGGTTGGTTGTTCGTAGTCACCGGGTAAGTTGCCTGAGAAGCGTAAGAAGTTGCGAATGCCACGGTCGGAATAAGCGATGGTTTCTGGAGTGCTGGTTCCGCCTCCTCTGAGTTCGGTGGTGACAAAGATTTTTCCCTGAGACTCCACGGCAGTGTCATACAGGCTGGTGGCGTCCATTTCGAGCAAGATCATGGTGTAAGGTGCGCCAAACAGTTTTGCACCTAATATGCAGGCTTCTTCTTGATCGAGATTGTCGAGACGATGGGCAGCGGCGAACGGCACGATATCTAACGTTTTACCACCTGAGTGAATGTCTAACGCAAAATCGCACTTAGGAACTAGGTAACGAGTAAAATAATCCGCAATTTTCTCGGTCACTGTGCCTATGGGGTTGCCGGGAAAGCTGCGATTTAAATTCCCTTTATCGATAAACGACGTACGTGAGGCATTTTGTACCGCAGGTAAGTTCATCATGGGTACAATAATGACACGACCTTGGATTTGATCTGCCTGAAGCGAGTTCGTCAATTTTAGCAGGCTGGTGATGCCTTCGTATTCGTCTCCGTGATTACCGCCAGTAAGCAGTGCGGTTGGTCCGTGACCATTTTTGATCACGGTGATAGGTATCATAATACTTCCCCAAGCGGAGTCGTCATGTGAATAGGGCAGCGTTAAAAAGCCGTGCTGTACACCTTCTCGGTCAAAGTCTATGGTGGCTGTGATCGAGCTTTTTTGCATATCAAGTCCTTTTAGTTCTCAGACCTAGCTCAACAGAGCTTGAGGTTTGAAAAATTAGTGTTTAACAAATAAGTGGCGTGGAAAGTCACACAGCGTTTTTGCTCCATCATGGGTAATGACGATACTTTCCGTTGTTTCTAACCCCCAATCTTTGAACCACAGCCCCGGCATAAAATGGAATGTCATGCCTTCTCTCAAGATGGTTTTATCGGTGTCTCGCAAACTCATGGTTCGTTCCCCCCAATCTGGTGGGTAGCTCAAACCTATTGGGTAGCCACAACGGGCACCTTCGCGTGAGAATCCCGCTTTATCGAGAACCTGGTTTAGTGCATTGGCGATGTCGGCGCAGGTATTTCCGGGCT
Source organism: Vibrio sp. Vb2131 (assembly GCF_033338535.1). Classification (NCBI taxonomy): domain Bacteria; kingdom Pseudomonadati; phylum Pseudomonadota; class Gammaproteobacteria; order Vibrionales; family Vibrionaceae; genus Vibrio; species Vibrio sp. Vb2131. The sequence continues at coordinate 62,346 of NZ_JAWOSW010000005.1, read as the reverse complement.
TTGCCACTTTCAAGCCCGCTTCAAGTCCTAGAGTTAGGGCTTCGTCGGCTCGTTTAAACTTGTCGTCAGGCTCGCCAAGAAAAATAGTGCGTGAGAGTGGGCAATGGTAACGGCGGTGCGCCCCTGCGATTTCAAAAAACGTCCCTTCGCCTTTCTTGAAGGGTCTGTCATCCCAAGTCAGGTGAGGTGCGGAAGCATCAGAACCTGATGGCAAAAGCGGCACAATCGCGGTGTAATCGCCAAAGTGGTCTTCGTGCCCGAGCACGGCTTGGCGGTTAATCTCGGCAACAAGGTGGTGTTTCGGTAATCCTGGTTCAATCATGTCGAACGCGACACGGTGCATGTTTTCAACAATGCGAGCGGCACGGTACATGTATGCCAGTTCTTGATCGGATTTAACGGCGCGGCACCAGTTGACTAGTCCAGTTGCATCGAGAAGTTGAGCATTCGGTAGGTGCGTAGTGAGTGATTCGTAAGCGGTGGCGCTAAAGTAATAGTTATCTTTTTCTACACCGATACGACCACGATCCCAAAGGCGCGGAGCCAGTACGGCTTCGACCAGGAAATCCATCGGGTGTAGCGGCGGATTCATTACATAATGGTCTGGATAGTAGGTGATGTTTTCTGCCGACATATACGCAGTCCTGTATGCTCCGTTGGCATCTTGGCAGCGTCCAAACCAAACAGGTTCATCAGATGGACCAACAACGACACATTGTGGCACGTAAAAAGACCACCCATCATAGCCTGTCAGCCACGCCATGTTAGAAGGGTCATGAATGATAAGGACATCCAATTCTCTTTCTTCCATCGATTGCCGAACTTTCGTTAACCGATCCTGGAACTCATCCAGTGTAAAATGCAAAGCAACGCCTCTCATATTTTCTCCTTGTTAGAAATCCGACGCCTTATGGGCCTTCGGAGACGCTGAGGTATTTCTACCTTCTACCAGCTAGCCAGATCTGCGTTAAAAATGATTGCAATTTACCTCTGGGGTTGTATTTGGATTAAACGATGCTGTTTAACATGTTTGTTTAACCCATACATTTCATGTCAATCATTACAATTGTGGTTTATTTTTGTGCATTTCACCTCGTTTTGTGAGTTAAAGTTCGCCATTTGTTAAATGGAAGTTACAATGAGCATTAAAAATGAATCAATTAAAATATTGTGTCATGACAATTTCTTTGAACCCGATCATTCGGCCAGGCACCGCTAAATACATCTCCATTGGTAACTATCTTGTCGAATGTGTCCGCAGTGGTTATCTAAAACCGGGGACTCGATTACCCACACATCGTGAGTTTGCAGAACAAGTTGGCGTCAGCGTACAAACGGTGAGCCATGCATATGGTTATGCAGAGAAAAAAGGGGCGATCGAGTCTTGGGTTGGGAATGGTACTTTTGTCAAATCAGGTTTTGTGGATGAAAGTACGGACACGGAGTTCATGCTGACACAAGAGATGAAAGAAACGCCGGATGAAATTGATATGTCGATTGCACATCCGGTGGTGACCGATCGCCACATTACGCTTTTTAATCAGGCGTTAATGGAGATTGCTGGGCAAACAAACAATCGTGGTTTGATCAGTAAAGCAAAGCCGGTAACAGGTCAGCCTCATCATATTGAGTCAGGAGCACGATTTCTAAGTAGCCAAGGGCTGGATGTGGGTGCCGATCAAATATTACTCACAAATGGTGCATGCCATGGTTTAACGTTGGCTTTAAGCACAGTTGTTGAACACGGTGATGTAGTTGCTTGTGGTCACTTGGTTGATCATGGCTTGATCTCTCGCTCGAGAATGCTTGGATTTAAGTTGCAACCACTTGAAATGGATAAGTTTGGTATAACGCCGGATGCATTTGAATGGGCATGTAAACACAAACCAATCAAGGTATTGTGTTGCACACCTAGCATGGCTAACCCGACTAGTGCGCATATGGATCTTGCACGCCGAGAGGCGATAGCGAATATTGCGCAGCAATACGACATCTATGTCATTGAAGATGACGTGTATGGAGCACTAGAACCTAACCGTGTCCCACCCCTTGCCACATTGTTACCCGAACAAGCTTTCTATGTAACCAGTTTAACCAAAGTTGTAGCGCCAGGCATGCGCACTGGCTATCTGACGGTCCCACGTCATTTTTTGCAGCACGCGATTGGTCGTTTAGCCGCAACGAGTTGGTCTGCGACTCCATTACCATTTGAAGTTGCTCATTTGTGGATCGAGAACGGTACGTTAAATCGACTTATTCGCTTTCAAGTCAATGAGTTTGCTAAGCGACAACGAATAGCAAAAGCCGCTTTAGAAGGGCATGTTTATAGCTCGCACCCGAATGGACAGCACATTTGGTTGAGACTACCCGAGCAGTGGAATAGCGATGACCTGGTTGCTTCGGCAAAGCGTTCAGGGGTGCAGATCACGGGATATAAACCGTTTGTTCTCGATACAAATCAGCCAATGCCTTACGTGCGAATCAGTTTGGGAGCAGAAACAAACCGAGGCTACATCAAACACGGGTTATCTGTGATTGCTGAAATTCTCGATACCAACCCTCCCACCTCACACTTTTTGGTCTGAGCGATAGGTTATTTATGCTTTTATCTGATGGGCTTAAACGTTTGTAACTGAGTTTTTTCTTGTCGCCATTGTCTCGGCGATTTCCCCGTCCAACGGCGAAAGTGGCGGCTGAAGACCGCAGTTTCTGCATAGCCCAGTTGCAACGCGATATCGGTAATACTCTGAATATTCTCATGCAATCGCTGTTCGGCGAAATCCTGACGCACTTGTTGTAAAAGCTGCCGATAATTTGTGCCCTGTTGTTTCAGCTTGTTTTGCAGCATTCTCGGATGCAGGTCCAATGCTCTTGCAACGCGCTCAACGCTGCATTCTCCGGTTGAGAGCAGACGGCCAATCATGTTTGCTGCTTGGTCACTGAGATTGTTGGGGTAACGGGTTTGCAGCTCTTTGAGGTGCTGTTGAAAATGGCGCTCTAGGGCGTCTTCATCTTGGTGGTTCTTAGCGTTAAGCAGAGTCGCTTTAAGTAGGATACCGTCAAACTTATCACCGAAACGCAGTTTGCTCTGCTGGGCAAATTCACTCTGTTCTGTCTCGAAGCTCGCGTGTTGGGTGAGGTGTAAACAGAAGTGACTTGCTTCAATATCAAGCAGACAGGCAATAAACATCGCCAGATGCGACACACTGAGCTGCATCAGCTGTGCGATACCTCGTTCGCTGTGCACATCAATATTGAGCGACAACCGTACCCAATCATCTTGTGGCGTCATGTTGAGAGTGACCCCTGACGAATGCAGATAGAGAAAATCATTCACCCGCGCCAAGGCTTCACCGACCGTTTGCGCCCGGGAAACCAGCATTGGCAAGTCTCCCAAGCTCTGTAGGTTTTGACGCTCGGCGAGCAACACGCCAAACAGCGGTTGCTGACAACGAGCAGCCGCTTCCTCCAGCAATTCAGCCAGCCTAGGGTAGGCGAGATACGTATCGGGATTGCGAAACTGCGCCGCAGACAGCCCGACGGCAGCCATAATCTCAACCGGATTCTGCCCCAGTTCGGAAACCAAGCTATCAAATTTATCGGCAGCGCCACTTCGTACGATATACATGTCTCGATTTTTAAATGTTAACAGGTTGTAAATCGCAATGTATCAAATTTACTTCGCAAAAGGTCAAGTGAGTGTCAGTGAGTTGATCTAGGTTACATTTTGATAACAACAACGCATGGATGAGAAGGTGTATGGAACTTATCAATAAGACGGCCATTGTGACTGGGGCAGCTGGTGGAATTGGCCAAGCCATCATTGCAAAGCTGAGAGAGCAAGGAGCCAAAGTGCTTGCTGTCGATATTTCAGAACAATCACTGCAAATGTACACAAGTTTTGACTCAAAGCAGTTGGGAACCTTTGTCGCGGACGTCACCGATTACCAACAAGTTGAAGCTATGGTGAAGTGCGCGGTCGAACAGTTTGGCTCGCTTGACATCATGGTCAACAACGCGGGCATCGGTGCACCGAAACCTCTGCTTGACCACGACCCAATTGCCGATTTTGAGCCGATCTCAAAGGTCAACCAAAATGGCGTTTACTACGGCATTCTTGCCTCTGGAAGACAATTCCAAGCGCAAGGCACGCCGGGCGTGATCCTCAATACTTCTTCTGTTTACGCACGAATGGCGTCTGAGATGACCTTTACCTACAACGTCAGTAAAGCCGCAGTCGATATGATGACCAAATGCGCCGCATTAGAACTCGCACCATTGGGTATTCGTGTTTGCGCCGTTGCTCCGGGACGCGTTGATACTCCGATGTTAAGGCAATACGAAGAGATTGGCCTGTGGGACCACATTCGCAAAGAACAGATGCGTCAAAACTTCACACAACCAGAAGAGATTGCTGATGTGGTGGCGTTTCTGGTAAGCGAGAAAGCCAACTGTATCAACGGTTGTACCATCAGCGCATCTGACGGTTTCGAGAATTTTAAGTACCCACTTATGGGATAGGCGAGTACGCCACATTACAGCAATAGCGAGGATGTAAGTTATGTCATTACCAGAAGTTATTCAGCATCAAGATTTCCTATTAACTCTTAATACTAATGAAGAGTCGATCATCAAAGACGCGCTACCGGGTGTTGATGTTTACCCGTTGTTTCTAGACCCAGAAAACGGTACTTGGGTGGTTCGCGCCAAATTCAAACCGGGTATCACTCTGCCTAAGCACTACCACACTGGTGTGGTGCACTTCTACACCCTAAGTGGCGCTTGGCACTACATCGAGTACCCAGACCAACTCCAAACCGCAGGCAGCTACTTATATGAGCCAGGCGGTTCGATTCATACCTTCCACTGCCCTGAAAGCTCAGGCGGTGCCGACGGATTTATGGTGATCCAAGGTGCAAACATTAACTTTGACGAAGAAGGTAACTTCATCAATATCATGGATGCGGGTTGGATTGAGCAGGTTGTTATTGCAACAGCGAAAGCACAAGGCTTCACCGCGCGCTACATCAAACCGGGTGCCATTGCTGGCCTCAGCGATGAGCTAGCGGAGTAACCCCATGCAACAGATGAACAGTATCGTAATGCAGAATGGTAGTGTCCGCCTGAAGCAAGTCGGAATCCCCAAACCCTCAGCGGGACAAGTGTTGGTTCGTAGTCTAGCTTGCGGTATTTGTGGCTCCGACCTTCACATTACTCGACACGCGGATGAGGTATTTGATGTATTCCACCAGCTCGGGTTGATGCCTGATGAAGCCGGTGAGCACGCTCAAGTGATGTTAGGGCACGAGTTCTGTGCGGAAATTGTCGAATACGGTGCTGACACTCAGCAGACGTTGGCTGTTGGTCGCCGAGTCACCTCAGTGCCGATGTTGCTCAGTCAAAATGGCGCGGGCGTTGGTGTCACTCCAGGTACTTATGGTGCTTACTCTGAGTACTTCCTGCTTGATGAAGCGTTATTGCTACCTGTCCCAGACGGAATGCCGTCTGAGGCGGCGGCATTGACCGAACCACTGGCAGTCGGTTTGCACGCGGTCAATCGCAGTGAAATCGAAACGGAAGAAACCGCGCTGGTTGTCGGTTGCGGCCCTATAGGGCTGGCGGTGATTGCTGCACTGAAACAACGTGGCGTGAGCAATATTCTTGCGGTCGATTTTCAGGAAGAGAAACTGCAACTTGCTAGTGAGTTTGGCGCAAATCGATTGATCAACCCGACCAGGGAAGACGAGATCGCCGTTGGTGAGCAGTACGCGATGAACTCACGTCTGGTCATTTACGAGTGTGTTGGCAAGCATACTTTGATTGACGATTTTCTGCGCCGCGCCCCTGCCCGAGCGCGAATCGTTATCTCGGGTATCCATACTACACCCGCAATCATTAACTACGCGTACGCGACGGTAAAAGAGCTCGATTTGAGATTCTCTTACTACTACCAACCGCACGAGTTTGAGCAATGCCTACAAGCGATTGCCGAACACACGTTGCCTTGGCAGAAAATGCTCACCGCCAAAGTGGGAATCGATGGTGTGGAAGATGCGTTTAGACAGTTAATGACGCCAAATGACCACATCAAAGTCGTTATTGAACCTTGGCGCTGCGGCGCGTTAGAAGTGATTTAACTCTTAGCCAGATTAAGCTAGCTAAAACCAATTTTAGTTTGGTGACAGCCCCAACCGTAGCAGCTAGGTTGGGGCTTTTTTTGTTAGGCCTGTTCTGCGCATTCCTGTTGCAGAGCAGGGTAATCGGTGTAGCCTCGTTCGTTTCCGCCAAACAACGTTGAGCCATCGAGTTCTGCCAACGGATGGTGATGTTGCAATCGAGAGACCAAGTCTGGGTTTGCTACGAATGGTCGTCCGAATGCGACAAGATCCGCGTAGCCTTTCTCTAACACTTCGTTTGCTCGTTGAGGATCGTAGCGACCTGCGACAATGATAGCGTTGCGAAAGCGCTTTCTAAGTTCGATTCGAAACGTCTCGGGAATCGTTGGTGCATCGGCCCAATCGGCCTCGGACAAGTGCAAGTAGGCAATGTCGCGCTCCTGTAGCTGTTTTGATGCCTCTAGGATCGTTGGCACGATATCTGGGCAGTCCATATCTTTAAACGTAATGAATGGTGCCAATCTCACCCCAACTCGATGCGCACCAACAGCGGCGATAACTGCATCCACTACTTCGATAAGAAAACGGATACGATTTTCTCGTGAACCACCGTAGTTGTCTGTTCGATGGTTTGAGTTGGTTCTTAAGAACTGATCGATCAGATACCCATTCCCGCCATGGATTTCTACACCATCAAAACCCGATTCAATAGCGCGTTTGGCTGCGTTCGCGAAATCACCGACAACTCGGTTGATATCCGCTTGTGTCATGGCGCGAGGCTCAACACAATCGACCATATTGCCGTTGCCTTGTTCATCTGCAATCCAAACTTGCGTCTCTACCGGAGCGAGCGCAGATGGCGCGATAGGCTGTTCACCATTTTGGAATGTTGGGTGAGACACTCTGCCCACATGCCATAGCTGACAAAACATCGCTGCGCCTTGTGATTTGACCGCTTGGGTCACACCCTGCCAGCCCGCCACTTGAGCATCGGTGTAAACGCCAGGGGTGAACGAATAGCCTTGAGAATCGTCCGAAATTTGTGTGGCTTCGGAAATGATCAGCCCGGCAGAAGCGCGTTGTTGATAATACGTTGCCATCATCTCATTCGGGATGTTGCCCGGCTGAGTGGTGCGTGCGCGAGTCATTGGTGCCATGACAATGCGGTTTTGTAGTGACAACGCTTTCAGTTGAGCTGGTTCAAACAGCTTATTTGTTCTTTGTTTCATGATGCGCTCCTTAGATAAGTACTGGCACGTTGGTCGCTTTACGAGCGGTTGCCATCCAGTGAAGTACGGCTGGATCCCATTGCACTTCGGGCGCACTGAAAAAGCCGCGTAGAATGGAAAACATAATGGCTTGATCAACCAGTGACGTTTGCTTTTCTGAACTTAGGTTGAGCAAGGGTTTAGTTTGTTCTATCAAAGCGGCGACTTCTTTCGCAATCGCAGGTGTATCGTTAATCAAAGCTTCAAAATTTAACGCTTCGGTTTCTTTTTTTGCACGCCATGCTTGTTTAGCGGTTTCTGTTGCAAATTCCGGTAACGTCACGTTTGACCAACGCGGATACCCGACTTTTTGTAGCGGTAAAAACGCTTGTTTTTGCCAGTCTAAAACCGGTGTTGAGGGTTGGCTTTTTTCGCTGGAAGATGCCAATTCAAGGAAGTAGTTGATGATGTCTAAGCTTTCCGCCATCGCTTCACCATCGTCTTTGATCAAAAGAGGAACTTGTTTTGCGCCGATGATGTTTGTGGTGATGATCTCGTCGTCATAAGCAATGTTGATGACGTCGAGCTGAATATTCAGTATGCCTGCAACAAAACGGACGCGGGCGCTAAAGGGGCAATGTTCATAAATGTACAGTTTCATTTTTTGTTTCCTATCTCTGGCTGGGCAGGGCGTGTTGTTGTGCGTTGAACAGCGTTACGGCGTTTAACTTTGCCCTGTCACATAACGTTCTGGGTCTAAACAATGTCGATAGGGTCAGTATATGGATTCGACTTAATTTGATAATTGGGTTATATCTGAATTGATTATTCAGTTTTTCCAAATAATAAGGGCGCGAAGGTGGATAAGTTTTCGGATATGACGTTGTTTGTCAGCATCGTTAAACATCAAGGTCTGGCAGCGGCGGGAAGGGAGTTAGGTTTGTCTCCGGCGACGGTAACGGCAAGGCTGCAAGCGATAGAAGAACGCTATGGCGTAAAGCTTCTCAACCGAAGCACACGCCATGTATCACTCACGGACGCAGGGGCAATGTACCATCAAGCTTGTCTGAACATCATTGATAGCGTGAAAGAGACGGAAAACTTGCTGCAAACGGGTATTTCGCAAGTGCGCGGAACGTTGAAAATTTCAGCTCCACGAGATATTGGCAAACAAATTGTTTCGTCGATGGTGTCGGCTTTTTCTGAGCGATATCCGGATGTGACACCTTATCTTTATCTTAATGACAATTTATCAAACTTGGCTGAATCGGGGCTCGATTTGGTGATTCGTTACGGTGAGTTAGCGGACAGCAATCTCATCTCGCGCAAGCTGGCATCGAGTCAACGCGTACTGTGCGCGTCACCTGATTATTTGGCGAAGCAAGGTGTCCCAAACTGTCCTCAAGATCTCGCGGTTCATCGCTGCTTAGCCATGGTGCGCAGCAATGAAGAATTAAAAACGTGGCACTTTAAAGATGAAGAGTCTCACCAAACGATCACGGTCACGCCAAAGCGCTTTTCTGATGATGGTGAAGTGATTCGACAATGGGCGTTGGACGGTGCGGGGATTGCGTTGAAATCGATTTTAGATATTCAGCAAGACCTAAAACAACAACGTTTAGTTACGGTTTTGGATAGGTATATGAAAAACTTCAGCGCCTTTTCGCAAGGCGCTGAAGCGGATCTGCATGTCATTTATCAAAGCCGCCAATATCAACCGAAAAGAGTTCGCCTGTTTTTGGACTTTCTAGTTGAGCAATTTAGCGCGCTGAGTGATACCAGCAATCAGATCTAGATGCGATTCAGAGGTTTCTCGGCGGTGGCGATAAATCCCGACGGTACCAGGGTTTGGTTCGTTTTCCATGGTTAAGCATCGTAAGCCAAAGGATTCCAAATACGGTTTCAGGTGGCCGGTATAAGACATCACCGCGACGCTTTCTTTCAGTACATCAATACTGGCGAGCAGAGAATCCACTTCGTAAGTCGGTCTGTCATCCAGTTGCTGCCTTTCGCGTTCATTTTGCTTCGGGATTGGGTTATCGATGACGTGAGCGAATTTCTTAGCGTCATAAGTGACCGAAAGAGCGGGGTATTCGTGCAGCATATCTTCGGTGACGGTTTTCCCTAGAAGTGGGTGGTTTGGGGAAACAAAATAGGCATCAACCGTTTGAAATAGCGGAATAAACGTAACATCGCATTTAGACGACAATCCGACAATCTCGTGGCCGATGAAGAATTCAATCTGTTCGTTGATTAATGAATCCATCAAGCCTAAGTGGTTGCCAAATTCGACGTGCGTAGATGCCGAAGGCTGCTTGGTCAGATGTTCATTGAGTGCTTTTTGGACGAACAGCGGCCACCACGCATCGCCAGTACCCATTTTAATTTTTCCGACTTGGTATTGTTTCCGTTCATCAATGCTTTGCATCATTTGGTTGTATTCATGCTGCATCGCGTTGCTATGGCGATAGAGGATGCGTCCGTATTCGGTCAATACCATGCCATTAGGGTGACGTTCAAACAGCGTCACGCCGAGATTCTCTTCCAGCTTCTTTAAATTGCTTGTTACCGTTGGCTGGCTTAACCCTGCCATTCTTGCCGCAGCACTGATGCTTTGGCAGCGTGCAACCAGTAAAAATTGCTGCAGAGATTTGTCCATTTTCTTTCCCCTCTAAGAACGAGGGGCATTTTGCACAATTTCATTTATAAATCACAAATCTATAATCTCATTTGATTGAAATTATGCGCATTTCATAGATCTACATCACTGTTGGGGTCTAACGTATAGATGTTATCTATAGCTCGCTCCTGACTTCCTATTTTCCCCTCAAAAAGGTGTTCTTTAGACTGTCGCCAAAACAACAATCTAAGGGATGAACATGAAACCGAGTTTTATTGCGCTTGCTGTCGCGTCTTGTATTGGTCTTGCTGGATGTGGGTCAGATTCTTCTGATGCGCCAGTGCCGGTCGACAAACCAATTATTTCAGCCGACTTATATTTACGTGGTTTAAATGGGGATTGGGGCACGGCAGAGCATGCCAAGCTAAACTATTTGGGTAATAACGAGTACGAAACCGTACTGCGCGTCGCTCGAGGTAGTAATCAGTTCAAGATTGCTGATCCGGGTTGGCAGATCCAATACACCTATTTTGAGGAGCCCGCGGCGTTCGATAAAGCTCAGGAGTACCAGCCAAAACCGGACACGAATGAAGCGTGTATGAACGATGATTGCAACTCTGAGATCACGTTTGAAGACAAAGGGTATTACAAGTTTTCTGTGAGCTTTGCCGATGAAAGTCGCGCGACAATGACTGTGACGAAAGCAACGCAAGAAGAAGCGGAAAAATACTACTCTGATGCGATTCTCGACCCTGCAATGGTGCATGAAGGGCATCAGAGCAAAGAAGTGAAACTGTTCGCCAATTACGATGACTCGAGTGATACCGTGATTTTTTCGGTGAAAGATCCTAAAGCTGAACTGCGTGAATTTGGTATTTCAACGACGACAGAATTGCGTGATGCGCTCGACCAAGGCTTAGTGATTAATGAGCAAACAGGGCCGCGAGTGGTGTCGGGTGATGTCGCGTTTGACGCGTTGTTTGCGTTGACGATGAAAGAGCTAGACCAGCTTGCCGTTTCTGAAATCAAAGACGGCAATTACAACTACAACAACCCAATCAAAGCGGAAGTTTTTGAGACGGGCGCGAAGTGGCATTACGTATGGACGCGTGATTTAGCGTACGCAGCAGACCTTTCGCTTGCATTGATGAATCCAACTCGGGTGCAAAATGGTTTGAATTTCAAATTGTCTGCTTTCCGCGACACGACCGATCAGCAATACGATGGCGAGCAGATTGTGTAAGACACGGGCACTGGCGGCAGTTGGCCAATCAGTACCGATCGCACGACTTGGGCGCTTGGTGCTGAACGCTTACTTTCGGCATTAGATGGGGAAGAGTACAACCAATTTGCTGAGCGCGCATATAAAGCCATCAGTAATACACTTGAAGCCGATCGCTTGGCGGCTTTTGATTCTAAATCCGGTTTATACACTGGCGAACAATCATTCCTCGATTGGCGTGAGCAAACGTATTCAACGTGGACGCCAAACGATGTCAATACGATTGGGAGCAGCAAAGCGTTATCGACAAACGTGGTTCACTACCGCGCGATTCATCTCGCGGCTAAGTTGGCAGAGAAGTACGACTCAACCAGCGCGGTCAAATACACCGATTGGGCTGAGCAGTTAAAAACCGCTATCAACGAGCAGTTTTGGAATGCCGAACGCGGTATGTACGTAAGCTATTTGTTTGACAATGGCAAAGACATCGCGGTCGACAAATACGACATGTTGGGCGAAGCACTTGCGATCATCAGTGGCGTGGCAAGTGATGCGCAGGCGAAACAAATCATGGCCAATTACCCACACAGTGAGTTTGGCGTGCCGGTTTACTTCCCTCAACAACCGGATGTGCCTGTGTACCATAACCGCGCAATTTGGCCATTTGTTACCGCGTACAGCTTGCGCGCCGCGCATCAAACACAAAATGTGGCAGCAGCGAACAATGCCATTCAATCGTTGGTTCGTGGTACGGCAACTAATTTATCCAACATGGAAAACTTAGAGTGGCTTTCTGGTAAGTCATTCATCATCCATAGTGATCATGGTGAAGATCCAAGCATGGATGGCCCAGTTATTAACTCTCAGCGTCAGCTTTGGTCTGTGGGTGGCTACTTGAACATGGTGGTAGAGACCCTATTCGGCATCCATACCGAAACGGGCAAGTTGGAAGTGAAGCCGTTTATCACAAGTTGGGTGCGCAATAACTTGTTGGCTCAGTCTGAACAAATCACGTTGGAAAACTTTGCCTTCAAAGGAAAGAACTACTCGGTAACGATTGACTTGCCTGAAGTAAGCAAAGATGACACAGGTTACTACCCAGTTGAAAATGTCACGATGGACGATGAGGGGCATTTCCACGTGACATTGGGCGCGCTTGTGAATGTAGATAGCAGCATTACTTTAGTTTCTGGTGTGAAACCGTACGCAAGTGAAGATAGTCGCGTTTATTCTCCGCAAGAGCCAACATTGGTGGTAAAAAGCGTTGATAATTCGGTTTCGATTGACGTGACGAGTAAGTACAACGTGAACTTGTATCGCAATGGCGAGCTGATTCAAAAGAACGTGATTGCTCAATCTTATTCCGATACGCCAACAGGTTTTGCTTGTTATTTGGCTGAAAGCATTAACGATAAAGGCTTCCGTTCTAACCCAAGCCAACCTGTTTGTGTCGGTGAAGAGATCCGCATCAAACTTGATGGCGAATATCAGCCACTCAAAGACAATGTCTCAGTGGTTACGGTGAGTAAAGACAGTGGCATCGTAAAAGGTGCAGAGTCGTTTACAGCCCCTGTAACGGGCACTTACCAGTTCGATGCTTGGTACAACAATAACCTAGGGCAACTTAATACTGGCATCACGAACACCGTGAAATTGTTAGAGGTATTGGATGATGCAGGTAAAGTGGTTGGTCAAGGTTACTTGCAGATGGGCCATATTGGTGAAAACCAAGATATGCGTTACTCAACGCCAATTGAGGTGACGTTGGAGCAGGGAAAAACCTATCAGGTCGCGCTGAAGGACCACTTCAATATGAGTTACCTCAAATCGAATGAAACCTACATCTACGCAGGTGGTATTGAGGGTGAAAAGAACGAAGCGCAAATCGCAGATATTCGAATCACACCTTTAATGTAGGCTGTTTTAACAAAGCAGTGTTCTAGAAAACTGTGTTCTAAGAAAGACAAAGCCGCTGAGATTATCAGCGGCTTTGTTGTATTTGCTATCGGGGGCCGTTTACAGGTTAGTTTGCAGCTTGCGGACGAGGCTTACGGCGCTGACCTGACGGTTTGTTTCCTGCAGGCTTAGCATTGTTTGGCTTGCGGTTACCAGACGGTTTACCAGCGTTGCCACTCTTATTACCGTTTGGTTTATTTCCATTCGGTTTATTACCATTTGGCTTGTTGCCGTTAGGTTTGCGGTCATCTGGTTTACTGTTTGCACGACTTTGGCCTTCACGGTTGCCTTTAGGCTTGCCTGCACCGCCTTGGTTGGTGCTGTTTTTGTTGCCGTTGCTACCACCGTTGAAGCGACGTTTAGGTTTGTTTGCACCATTGCCTGCTTTCTTTTCGGTTGCTGGGGCATTTTCACTTGCAGCATTTGGCGCTTTTGGTTTTTTCGGCTTCTTAGGTTTTTTCGGTTTGATTGGGCGCGTATCCAGTTTAGATTCTGGCACCACATTGGTTGGCGCAAAACCTTCCAACTCTTTACGTGGTAGTATTTCTTGAATCAAACGTTCAATCGCAAACAACTCAGATGCTTCTAGCGCACACACGAGTGAAATCGCTTTACCTACTTCGCCCGCGCGGCCAGTACGACCAATACGGTGAACGTAGTCTTCTGCCACTTTCGGTAGCTCAAAGTTCACCACTTGCGGTAATTGCGGAATATCGATACCGCGCGCAGCAATGTCCGTCGCGACCAACACACGAATTTCACCCGATTTGAAATCCGCCAGTGCTTTGGTACGCGCGCCTTGGCTCTTGTTGCCGTGGATGGCAGCAGCCGGTAGGTTTTGTTCGATAAGGAACTTCGTCAGACGGTTTGCGCCGTGTTTCGTTTTCGTAAACACCAGCACTTGCTTCCAATCGCCATCTTTGATCAATTTAACCAACATCGGTGCTTTCTTTTTCACGTCTGCTGGGTAGATGCTTTGCTCAACCGTTCTCGCCGTCGAGTTTGCCGGGTTCACTGAAATCTCAACCGGGTTGTTCACCAAGCCTTTCGCAAGGTCACGGATTTCATCCGAGAAAGTCGCCGAGAAAAGTAGGTTCTGACGCTGTTTTGGTAGCAGAGCTAGGATCTTACGAATGTCACGGATAAAGCCCATATCCAACATACGGTCTGCTTCATCGAGCACTAGCACTTCCAGTTGGTCGAACTTCACCGCATTTTGGTTGTACAAATCCATCAGGCGCCCTGGTGTTGCTACCAGCACATCCGCACCTTTGCGAAGACGCTGCATTTGCGGGTTGATCTTCACACCACCAAAAACCACCGTACTGCTTAGTGGAAGGTGACGGCCGTACATAAACACGTTTTCTTGCACCTGAGCCGCAAGTTCACGCGTTGGCGTCAGGATAAGTGCACGAACTTGGTTAGCACGAACGCGAGGGCCGTTCGATAAACGCTCAAGAATCGGTAGCGTAAAGCCTGCGGTTTTACCTGTACCAGTCTGCGCTGCTGCCATTACGTCTTTCCCTTCCAAAATAGCAGGAATTGCTTTTGCCTGAATTGGCGAAGGGGTGTCGTAGCCTTTCTCTTGAATAGCTTTAAGGATTGAAGCAGATAGACCTAACGAGGTAAAACCCATATGTATGATTCTCAATTGTAGAGTTAGATAACAACGCGCCGAAAACAAATCGGTGCGAAAAGTGCGACATTCTGAGGCTTTTACGCGCAGGCTTCAACTAATTCCGTCATGGATAAATATTTGAACTGGATCTCATTTCTTTTGGGCAGGCAAAACTGATAACTGGTTTGGTCGATCGATTGAATGGTTTTACGTTGGCGATGCCCATTCTTACATCGCTATCACGGTATGCAGTTTTAGTTTATCGAATGATGTTCGGAGTGTGGGGGAGGATTGCTCCTTTCATTACTTCGCTTTTGCATGCGTTAAAAACGCACTCGTCAATTGCTGAAAGAGCGAATCTACCGATGGGCGGTCGGATATATGATGGAAGAGCGGTGTGTGGACATCACCACGAATATCATCGCTGTGACCGCAGAGCTGATTACACATTCGTACTGGTTCGACAATCTTCTCGACGTCGGCATCAATCAGAATGCATGCTTGTGATAACACCACTTGCCCACCGCCTTTTTTCAGTAAAACGCGCTGCGCGGTTCCCACGACTTTTTGCCCGCCAATGTTGAGGTTGTACTCGCCATCGCAGTAGGAATAAGGCGTAGCATGAACATCCACTTTCACGCCGAGCTGTTTAAAGAAAACCGTTAATATCGCACATAAATCGAGATACGCTTTTTTGATGTTGTAAGGCTCGCCTTCTGGCCAGTGGTAAATGTGAGATAGATTGATAATACCTGGCACCTGAGGGACTGGGGCACCACCGGTTTTACGAGAAAAGAGCTTCCAGCCAGACGTATTTAACGCATGTTCTAACTCATTAGACACTGGCCATTTCTTACCAGCGGGAAGCACGAGCGTTGGACTTTTTACTTGCCAAAGCAATAGCACTTGCGAGAGTTGGTTGGACTGAACTTGTTTAATGAGCTCATCTTCTTTGTCAAATGCATCAGCGACTTCCGTAGCTGTGTAGCGAATTAGCTTATTTTTAGCAACCAAACTCTATCCCTCGCGGCTATTTAATCATTACTGTTGTATCTCAGATACAGCTTGATTGCTAGGTCTGTGATTATTAGGTTTTTGCTCGCTAGCTGCATGATCACCTTTTGGATCTTTTCCGTTGTCCATTAATTCTGCTTGAACACGCGATAAAAAGTTTTTGCTAGTCATCACATAAGCCATTCATAAAATCTGCCATCTATGAAAAATTTTGGCGATATAAGTATGAAAAAGCGAGTGATGTGTCTCGCGTTAGCGGCATCATTAACGGGATGTGTGACGTTCCCAACTCAAGAATCTGAGCAAGTACAGGTGCTTTGGGACAATGTGAATGCGATTGAAAACTGTGAACTAATGGGTACCGTGATCGGCTCAGAAGGACACTTTTACGACTACTGGCTTCACACAGATAAAGACATGGTTTGGGGTACGCTAAACCAAATGCGCATCAAGGCGGCGGATTTAGGCGCGGATACCTTGTACTTATATCAACCGTTGAGCTTTTCTACGTCAGTGACGATGTTTGCAAATGCTTACAAGTGCAAACAGTAGCGATTTGCTTGCTCATCATTGAAAGACAGGCGCTGCTCGCCTGTCTTTGATGCGTTCTACAAATACTGGCGACTTTGCGTTAATTGACGTTTGCTGTCGCCACCGCTGATGTATCAGAAAACAACAATGTAAAGTCTCGCTCGGTATTAAGCACTTTGGCTGGAAACTCTAAGCTCAACTGCGTATGTGGCGCGACTTCTGAAGCAATGCTAGTAACGAATTTTCGGGTTTCTCCAGGAGAGATCGATATGTCACTTCCACCTTGTGATGAGAGCTCAGCGATACCCATTGTTTCAAGTGTGTTACCTGCAGTATCCGCCAGGTGTAGTAAAGATTCTGACTTGTAGATTAATTCTCCACTTTCTGTGCGATATGCATTAAACGTGTTGAAATTTGGTTGTAATGATCCTTGTGATCCAATGTTAGTAACGGAAAATGTCACATTAGCGCCATCAAAGTTCTCGACTCTTACAAGTACGTTACTGTCTTGGTAACGAGCGGCTGCCGCCGCAGTTGCTTGATGTTTCTGCCTCTGTTTCTCTTTTTCAATGTCGCTTAACTGTTTCTGCTCATTAGCGATTCGATTCTTTGCCATGTAGTACGACTGATCGACCATTGCTATTAAAGCGGGGATTGAATACAAAGTGAGGCCTTCCAAATGGTCAAAGTCGATTTTGGCATGTTGAGTACGTTTATGATTAGAAAATTGGCAGTAACCATCAATCAAACTGATGAAAGCCACTTCAAAAGTGCCCTGTAATCGGCTTACTTCCTGTGCTGCTTTCTCTAGATTTGAGCGGACTTTCCGAATCTCTTCCAAACTCTTTTGTGAAAGACGACCGTTTGGCGATACGTCGTTAGAAACCGAAACCAGTTCTTCGGTCACAAATGGATTGTTTTCGGCAGGAATCACCGTAGTGATACGGTTGGATTTGGTGATGTCTTCGCCCAATAAAACCATCATTTTTTGCGATGCGGCGGTTGTGTTGCCCGCTAATACGTCACTACAGTTTGGCGACGTATTGGCATATGCGGCGAATGCGGTAAAAAGTGAAAGTGTAACGGACCAGCCGATGGTGACAAGTCCTGTCGTGATTCGAGTATTCATCCTGATAACCCCTCTGTCATTTGGTGCGATTCACTGACGTAATTGCCAATCAAAAGATTGGCTCGCGACATTCAGAATGGTTCTGGTCAACCCTTCGTAGTGGGTATGCCCACAGATGCTTTTTTAGTCGTTTATCAACCGCTAAGCCACGATTGATAAAGTGTCTGAAATTGAGAGCATTAACGCTGCGAAGTTGATGTCTTTGACTGAAAGATAGACGTAACTTTTCTAACCATCAAATACGTGATTGAGTTCTCATTTTTATATGAGTGAGAGGTTCAAGAGAAAACAGGCACTTACTGTAGAGAGTTGATTTGAAGGAAAAATATAAATTTTTTTGGGGAACTTTTTTGATGCTGCCTTTGAGACTTTTTTTGAATCTCAAAGGCAGGTTCTTACACTCGCGTTCAATTACAACGTGTTGAGGACATCCGCGAGTCGAGAGACAGCTGTCGTCAGTTCTTCTGGTGTGGCATTGGTAAAGTTAAGACGCAGAGCGGCTTTTACCTTTGAACCTTCTGGATAAAAGACCGGGCTCGGCACTACGGCAACCCAGTTTGCGAGAAGGTTTTTCGCCAGTTCGAAGGTGTCGCATTCTGGAATCTCGACCCAAACGAACATGCCACCATCGACGGGTTTGAGTACGCAACTTTCTGGCAGCTGTTTTTGCAGTTCAGCAAACATGACATCGTAACGTGATTTGTAAAGCGCACAGATGGTTGAAATGTGCGTTTCGAAGTTGTCATGTTGCAGTAGACCATGCAGCAAAGCTTGCATAGGAATACTAGAGTGCAGATCGGCACCTTGTTTAATTTTGATGAGTGGCTCAAGGTAGCTACTCTTGCCCGTAACTACACCAATACGCAAGCCTGGTGAAGCTATTTTGGAGAAAGAGCGCAATACGATGGAGTGCTGTGGGCAGAAGTCCGAAACCAGTGGAAGCGCTTCACCAGAAAAACGTAGCTCGCGGTATGGTGCGTCTTCAATGAATGCCACGTCGTATTGTATACAAAGCTCGGCAACTTTTTGGCGAGTCTCTAGCGCCCAGCACACGCCCGTTGGGTTGTGAAAATCGGGCACAGCATAGAACATTTTCGGTTGCTGTGTAGCAAAGCATTGTTCAAGTTCTTCAAGGTTTGGACCACACTCGGTTTGTGAAACGGTCACGATGTTGGCTTGCACTAGACCGAATACTTGCATAGCACCAAGGTAGCTCGGTGCTTCCATCACCACTTTATCGCCCGGATTCACGTACGCACGCGCAATCAAATCTAGCCCTTGCTGAGAGCCCGTTGTGATCATAGCCAAATGAGATTCCGGCAGCTGGTAATAATCGGTCAAAAAGTTAAGTAGCGGGGCGTAGCCTGCTGTTGCGCCGTATTGAAACACCTCTGGCATATTCGCGAGGTTTTCGAGCGTCGGTTTCATTAAGTCGATCGGGAAGGTTTTTTCGTCCGGCAAGCCACCTGCAAGAGAAATGACGTTCTTATCGCTCGCTGCTGCGAGGATCTCTCGGATGTAGGATGACTTAGTTTGTTGTAATGACTGTGCGCTTTCCATGTGCTGTGCTTCTCGTAAATGTCTTTTTTATGTCAGAAATAGTATAGGTAAATTGCCAAGCTTGGTGTGTCCATTTATGCTGTTAAACATGTCCATTTATGCTATTTAAGCGAAAGTTTACTCCGTGAGCCATCAACAAGTTTCCAGAATCAATGACGTGCTGTTTTACATTCACCAAGACATTAGCAGAGATTTATCGGCTAAAGAGCTAGCAGATGTAGCAGCCTATTCTGAACAGCACTTCCATCGTATTTTTAAAGATGTGGTAGGGGAGTCTGTCCATCAATATATCCGTCGCACAAGAATGGAATACGCCGCCAATCAACTGATGTTTGATACCAGCTCATCGGTGTTAGACATTGCTAACAAGTGCGGCTTTAGCTCGGTATCTTCTTTTAGCCGAGCGTTTAGAGCAACGTTCGCTATGTCTCCTGGCGCGTGGCGAAAACATGATTTACAAGTCGCAGAAAAGCCGTATCTAAAAGATCCGGAAGTGGCTGCGGGTTATCATCGGGTTGCTAAACGCGAGTTGCCAGAACCTAAAATTATGGAGGTTCCACAACGCTTTGCGGCTTATGTGCGGCATGAGGGTTATAGCCGTTCCATTCGCAATGCGTGGCTGATTTTGAAGGCGTGGGCAAGCTCTGAGAATCGGGACTTTTCGGTTCAATACGGTTTGCATCACTCCAACCCCGCTTGGGTTGAGCTCGATAAGTGTCGCTATGTGGCTTGTATGGCGATTGATAAGCCGCTTAAAGTACGCGGTGTCGTGAATCAAATGACGATTCCGGGTGGTTTGCATGCTGTTTTTCGCTTAACAGGGGTATATGGAGAGCTTCTTCCTCAATTGAGTATGGTGTTAGAAAAGTGGTTGCCGAATTCAGGCTTTAAGCAGCGTTCTACTCCCGCTTATGTTCACTATCATAAAAACCATTTCCTTAGCCATGATGAGGCGTTTGAGCTGGACTTCTATCTGCCCATCAGTTTTTTCTAACTGGAGTATTTATTTACTATCCGTAAGGAAGAAAATGCTAAGCTCTATATGGTGATTTTTTACAAATAATTGAAAATTAAATGAACATCGATCATGTAAAGCTATTTGTCCGTTTGGCTTCGACACACAACATCAGCATGGCTGGTCAGGAGCTTGGACTTTCTCCTGCTGTCGCTAGTGCGCACATCAACAAACTTGAGGACAGCTTAGGAGTTCGTTTAGTTCATCGCACCACACGCAAAGTTTCCTTAACTGAAGAAGGGCAGGCTTTTTTACCTCACGCGGAGGAGGTCCTTGCAACAGTGGAGGCAGCAAGGGGAGCTGTTGGCTCAGGGCAGAGTGCGCCAACGGGAGTATTACGTATAACCGCCTCTGCAACTTTTGGTCGCTTGCATATTGTGCCCGCATTAAAAGGTTTTATGGCGCGTTACCCAGGGTTAACCGTGGACTGCCGATTTTCTGATTCCATTATGGATCTGGTTGAGGGAGGTTTTGATGTCGCCATTCGTGTCGCTGAGTTGAAAGATTCTTCATTGGTCGCAAGAAAGCTTGCGCCAGATCGTCGTATTATCGTTGCATCACCAGATTATATTGAACAATTTGGAAGACCCAACAAGCCCCAAGACTTGACGAATCATGAGTGTATTAACTTAGTTGGAATGAATAATTGGTCATTCAATACAAAAGATGGAATGGTCAATGTAAGAACTTCTGGTCGTTTTAAAACTGATAATGGTGATGCGATGAGAGACGCGACGGTAAACGGGTTAGGTATTTCTATCAACTCGGTTTGGAGTGTTTATCAAGAATTACAAAGTGGTCAGCTAGTGGAAGTACTCGAAGATCACCCTTTAGCGATGGATGCTGGGATTTGGGCTGTGTACCCAAGCTCTCGTTTAATTGCGCCTAAGGTGCGTGCCTTTATTGATTACTTTGCTGAATACTATGGTACGCCACCTTATTGGGAGTTTGCGGAAAAGTGATAACAAGTTTCACTTATCGAATACATTGTTTTTAAGGTCCGAATAAAAACGAACCTCAAGATAATTCTTAATTGTTATTAATAGAGTTTGCTTAAGATTAATTCAATAGTATCAATTATCTGCTGTGTTTTGCTTTGATCTAATGCATCAGGGTGTGGGGGCGCGAATGCTTCAATGTCATTATCGAAGTACATACCATGCGCTTGAGCAAACTCTTCTGATAGCGCAGCGCGAGTTAGAATATCTGCTCCTAAGCGGATATCACCACCAGCAACCCCATAAGCATCTTTAACCATCTTACTACCTAGGAATGATTTTGGGTTTACTGATACCAACATAGGGCCAGTGTTCTTAAGCTTTAGTCCGATTGCTCGTGACCACATCGTTAATGCCAATTTGCTTTGGGCATATGCTTCGCCATCTGACAATGGTTTGTTACCGAGTAAAGCGCTAGTGTTTACTGTTGTTTGTGCAGCTGAAGACAAATTAACCACACGACCCGTATCTCCGAGCAACGGCAATAGCTCTCTAGTGAGTAAGTAGGGAGCAATGGTGTTGACTGCGAAGCGTACATCAAGACCCTCTTTAGTTCTTGGATTTGGTGTTGCGTACACACCAGCATTGTTAATGATGACGTCTAAATGATTGAACCGTTCTGTTATCTCCATCACTATCTGTTTTACCGCATTGGGAGAGGATAAATCAGCAACAAGGCTTTCAACTTTACCACTTTTCATCTCCCTCAAACTTTGCTCAACTTGTTGAACTTTCTCTATATTCCGGCCATGGATTATTACGTGTTGTTCACGGTTAATTAACATTTTCGCGGTTTCTAAACCAATACCGTCAGTAGATCCAGTAACTAGAATTGTCTTTCGCATGATCGCTCTCATTGTTGAAGGTTAATATAGAACGATCATAGTGGCATCTTTTGCATTCGACTATTGAGACTAAAAAGAAAACACTTTCTAGGAAAAATTGAAAATAACTTTGTTGTTCTTTTTGTGGACGGTGCGACGAATTAACGTCTCATTAGATGCTACGGTTATACATGTGGTGCTCAAAAATTAGGCACTATTTTGTACTCAAATAATAGCCAAGAGGTCTCTATGTTAGGTGAAAATCACTCATTAACTCATGAATTCCCAGAACATTTGGATACCATTACTCAGCTTACCGAAAACGATGCATCATTTGCTGAAACCGTTAAAAACTACAATGCTTTAGATAAGGAAATCCGCGTACTAGAACTTCAAGGAAGCCCGATTGATGATCACGAAATGAACGTGTTAAAACATAACCGGGCTGAGCTCAAAGACTGGCTCCACTCGCGAATAATGGGTTCTTAGTGACGAAATGATCATCGGCTCGTAAATTGCGGGCCGATTTTAGTTCCAATGGACGATGCCAAGTGTGCAAACACTAGGAGTGCTGAGCAGGAGCTTGGAGCGGCAGGTGACCAGTTTTTACCCAAATGATCGTTTCTTGCTCTACAAAAGGAAAATGCTCACTCATATGTGGGCTTCGGGTCCAAGAGAGAGCGGGATAGGTACCTAGCTCGTCTCTAAACTCTCCTGACAATACGAAAACTTCTTCACCACCAAAGTGACGGTGTGGTTGAAACTTCTTACCTTTTGGCCATTTAACCAATGCGACATGTTCGTGCTCAAAATTATGCAGCGGCATGACTTGCAACCCACCGACACCACTCTGCCAGCTCGCTTGGTTTGTATTAATGCGAACTGTTTCAAGATCCTCAGATTCGAACTGATTTAGTTTAACTAAAATCACACAGCCTTCTTTGCTAAATGGTGCGTGTTGACTTCCTGGAGGGTTACGAAGGTAAGTGCCGGCAGGATAGTCACCGTATTCGTCAGAGAATACCCCCTCGAGCACCAATATTTCTTCTCCTTGAGGGTGAGGATGAGTCGAAAACTGCGAATTTGGCTCGTACTTAACGACGCTGGTGGTATGCCCTGATTCTTTGGCTTCTCGTTCCAAAGGTTTGCGCCACACACCTTTGGAAGGGCTGGCGATCCACTCCTGTTGAGCAGTATCTATCACGATTCTTTTTGAAAAATCCATATTCAACATATTGAAATTCCGTTACTTATTTAATTACTAATTCTCATTAGTATACGTATAAAAAACATCAATTGATTCATTTGTTGATAGCCCAATTCATGGATTGAGTACGAACATGAAATCGGAGCCTAATTTAAATTTCTGCTTGTGTAATGAGAATTGTTATATTATAACATCGCAAAATTAAATGTTATAACATAACAAAAAGGAAATAGTAGTGAATAAGAAATTGGTGTCTCTCGTGATCGGTAGCATTTTTGCATCCCCTGTTTTTGCCGACACACTATCGAACCCACAGATTGGTGTTGTTGTTGATGGCTACTACCAAGATGGCCAACGTCATAATTCTGAGCGCGAAGAAGGCTTTGGTCTAGGCCATACGGAATTAAACTTCTCATCAAATATCGACGACAAGTTTTACGGCGCATTGACCGCGGTTCTTGAAAGTCATGGTGATGAGACAGAATTAGAGCTTGAAGAGGCATTCATCGAAACTTTGGCATTGCCATATGGTGTAAACGTGCGCGCTGGCCGATTCCTATCTGACTTTGGTTACCTGAACAACCAACACATGCACACCGATAGCTTTGTTGAGCGTCCAATTGCTTATCGTACTTTCCTTGGCTCGCACTACTACGATGATGGTGTACGTGCAAACATCGTGTTGCCAACCGACCTTTATGTAAAACTTGGTGTAGAAGCGCTCAGTGGTAGCAAAATGTCTTCTGTCGAAGATGGTTCTGAAGTTGGCGTGTACACCACGACGCTGAAGCTTGGTAGTGACTTCTCCGAATCTTCAAGTTGGCAGTTTGGTTTAAGTTACCTGCGTAACGAAAACGGCAAGGTTAAAGAATTCGAAGATCACGACCACGGTCATGAAGAAGAGCATGAGCACGATCACCATCATGGCGCAGCAGTGACAGGTGCGAACCTTTACGGTGCTGATTTTGTTTGGAAATGGGCACCAGACGGTAATTACAAATACAGCAACTTCACGCTATCGGCTGAATACATGCTGTTAGACGGTGTGGTAGATAGCAAATATAAAAACGATGCAGAGTCACCAGACAACTTAAGCGCTTACTATGTTTCGGGTGTTTATCGCTTCAACCCAAGCTGGTCAGCAGGTCTACGTTACGGCGAAGCAGAAAGCTACGATGGTCATGCACATGGCGACCACATGCATTTTACTGAGCTGAATGATAAAGAAATGGATGCGATGATCGCATGGGATTCTTCTCACTTCGGTACTATCCGTGCGCAATACACTCGCATTGATAACCAAGACAGTGAGACAGACAACGTGTTCACTCTGCAATACGTGATGACATTTGGAGCGCACGGTGCTCATGCGTTCTAAGCTGACATTAAATAAATGCAGTTTGGTGATGATGGCGGCAGGAGCTGCCATCATTGCTTCGCCTGCTTCGGCTCTAAACATTTTCGTTTGTGAGCCAGAATGGAAAGCCTTTCTTGAAAGCCACGCGCCAGATGCCAGTATTTATTCAGCGACAACGGCTAAGCAAGACCCACATTACGTACAAGCTCGTCCTTCTTTGATTGCGAAGATGCGCCAAGCGGACATGGCAATGTGTTCGGGCGCAGAGCTAGAGGTGGGGTGGTTACCTATGCTGCAAGTTCGTAGCAGCAATGCGGCGGTGCAAAATGGTGCGCCGAGCATGATCTACGCGACGGACTTCGTGCGCATGTTAGATACTCATGCTCACGTTGACCGTAGCATGGGAGATATACACGCTCACGGTAACCCACATGTTCAATTTGCGGCAAATGACATGATTCCATTATCTCGTAAAGTCACGGAGCGCCTAAAAGCGATTGATCCCGACAACGCACAAAGTTACCAAGTGAATGGTATGAAGTTTCGTGCTCATTGGCGTAAAAAGCTTAAAGAATGGAATGAGAAAGGGGCTGCTTTAAAGGGTAAGCAAGTTGTCGGTTATCACGCGACGTATCGTTATTTGTACGATTGGCTCGGAATGAAGCAGATTGCCGATCTCGAACCTAAACCGGGCATTTCACCGACCACATCTCACCTGCAATCACTCACCAAGTTAGATGCTGACAGTTTTGATGCGATTGTTTACTCCTCTCATCAGGATCAGCGTCCAGCGAACTGGTTGCAAGATCATACTGACAAACCTGTGATTCAACTGCCATTGACCGTTTCTGAGAGTGAAAGCTTGGATGAGATGTACGATCAGGTCATTGATGATTTACTGGATGTGTTAGTGCCGCCCGTTCCTGAGAAGATCTAAGCCATGGCTGATTATGCATGGCTTTTACCTGCGGTTTTGTGTGGTTTAATTGCGTTAGTTGGCAACATCGTTCTGGGGCAACAAGTTCTTAATCGTCAGATCATCTTTATAGATTTGGCGGTGGCGCAAGTCGCGGCATTGGGGGCAGCACTAAGCCACTACTGGTTGAGCCAATACGCGCTGTTCTCAGGCTCATTCTTTGGCGAAATGATTGGCCCTTGGGTGATGTCTTTGATGCTTTGCGGTTTGATCGCCTTAATGGAGAAACGATACCAGCAGCATTTAGAGCCCATGATTGGCAGCTTGTTTGTCGTGTCTGCATCGCTGGCAATCCTGCTGGTGAGCAAAGACCCACACGGCGGAGACTTTATTCAAGGCATTCTTAATGGGCAACTGTTATGGGCGACTTGGGCAGACGTTTGGCCTTTGGCACTCATTACCACTGCGATGTTGCTATTGGTTTGGTTAAAACCTGCGTTTATGCGCGGTAGTGGTTTTTATCTGATCTTTGCTATTCTGATGCCCATTACGGTCAAGTTAACCGGCATTTATTTAGAATTTGCTTTGTTGGTGATTCCAGCTTTATGTGCGGCAGCATTGAAGGGAACTCGATTCTTTGTCGCTAGTATCAGCATTGGTATTGTTGGGATCTTATCGGGTATTGCCGCATCGGCTCGCTATGACTTACCGAGTGGTGCGAGTATTGTGATCACCCTGTTTATTGCTGGCATGTTGTTTAATCTCTTGCTTCAGCCTTTTCTGGTGAAAATAACAAA
This sequence comes from Vibrio sp. Vb2131, assembly GCF_033338535.1. Lineage (NCBI taxonomy): Bacteria > Pseudomonadati > Pseudomonadota > Gammaproteobacteria > Vibrionales > Vibrionaceae > Vibrio > Vibrio sp. Vb2131. The sequence continues at coordinate 36,258 of NZ_JAWOSW010000005.1, read as the reverse complement.
ACCAGCTTTTGTAAGAGATTAAGAGACAAGTAATATTGGTTTGATGAAGTAGTATTTGAGTAATCAGACCAATACTTTTCTATCCAAGTCCTCCAATCGTTTAACTTTGCGCCCTCCAGCACACTTTCTTACGTTGATCTTGCCATAGTCATCAAGTTGCCTTGATTAGTTCACATCCGACTCCCAGACTGTTTCTATAGTTTTTATAAGATATAAAAGACCCTGCGTATGAGAAGCGCAGTTGTAACGCGACTAGGCATAAAAACAAAAAACGCTAGGGATACAAGCGAATTTGTAATCTCAACATTTAAGGAAGACCAAGATGAAACCGGAAAAAGTAGCAGTAGTCACTGGTGCGGCTCGTGGTATTGGCCAAGCGATTTGTGAACAATTACTGGAGGATGGATTCCATGTTGTCGGGCTAGATATAGCGCCCGTGGAATGGAGTCAGTCGGCGCAGCTAAGCAGTTATCAAGTCAACTTGTGTGATGCCGAAGCCGTCAGTGAAGTAGTAGAAAGTGTTGTAGAGAAGCACGGAAGAATCGATGCTCTGGTTAACAACGCGGGCATCACTCGAGATGCATTGTTGCCAGATATGTTAGAGCAAGACTGGGACAGCGTGATCGACGTGAACCTAAAAGCGGTGTTCTTACTCACCCAACGTGTTGCTCCTGTCATGCTAGAGCAGGGCACAGGCAGTATTGTTAGCATTTCTTCTATAGTGGGAACGGATGGTAATATCGGCCAGAGCAACTACGGCGCAAGTAAAGGCGGCGTCATCTCAATGAGCAAAGGCTGGGCGAAAGAACTTTCAAGAAAGGGTGCACAGATACGCGTCAACTGTGTCGCGCCAGGCTTTATCGCCACCGACATGACCAAGAACCTGCCAGACAAAGTCATTCAAATGATGGAAGGCAAAACCCCATTAGGGCGCATGGGCTCAGTTCAAGATATTGCCAGTGGCGTCTCTTTCCTAACCTCAGACAAGAGCGCCTACATCACAGGCCAAGTGCTCAAGATTGACGGTGGGTTGGTATTATAGCACGCTAATCAAAACGTCAAATAACAAACGCCCTTTATTTATATGAAGGGCGTTTTTGTTTGAGGAACATTAATTGACCTGCTGGTATTTTTTTGCTCCTAAATGATTCAGTGGAATCAGTCAATATTACGTGATGGAAGGTATAATTGCTTACTTTTATTAGCGAAGAAACTGATTGTATTGAGTGTTTTGTAGCCACTTGTTTTCTGGTAGCTTACAGCTCTTATTAAAGCTGTTGTGCCAGTCACATCTAATTGACCAAACATACAAGGACGGAATTGTGAAGTATACGCCAAAGCCTATTCGACCTAGCAACCCATCTGCATTAGAGTTGGTTATTTATTACTACGAATGTCAAGCGGCCTGAATATCACGACAAAAAGAATAGTGTTGCGCTTAACAATGAATCTAAAGAAGCTTGCAAGCAGCGTATTGATGCTTTGGAAAAGGATTGGGCACACCTTCAGCATGAGCGAAAAAAGATCACTTCTCAGGTGATGCTACAGCAGGATCTTGAAACATGCCGTGCTGAAAACAAGTTGAAAGATGAAGATGAGTTGTTCGAGGAGGCTCATCATCCGACTCGTGTGCTGGCTCGTAATCTCACTGCAGTTGGTGAACCTAAGCCGAGTAGTATCCATGATCCACATCATATCATTCCGGGTAAAGGGCGGTTTCAGCAGGTTAGACTTGTTGTGACACGATTAGCCCTTCATGCTCACGGTATTGGAATCAATGACCCGTTGAATGGCGCTTGGCTACCTCGCTATAAAAAGCACAAAGGTCACTGGGCAGGCAGTGAAGCACCAGCTCATCGAGAGATACATCGGTATAACTATGAATCATGGATTGTGAATACGTTTAGTTCTCCAATGCTGCCTGAGCAGGCAATGATTAGTCGCTTACAAAGAGTAAAGCACAAACTTCTGCATGGTGGATATCCGCAGAAAATTATTGAAAAGAAAGACACTAGCTGGAGCGGTCAATCATGAAAATCTACCAGTTAAAGCAACGCCCTGAGGAGTTTAAAACTCTAACTCTGGACATTATGAATCTTGCTAATCAGCTTGGTAATAAAAAGCTAGTAAGGCAACTCCGACTGCAGCCTTCTACTAATGAGCCTTTACTACCAATTTGGAAAGATGGTGTGGTTGGCGATTTTGAGGATGTTTTAGGAAAAAACTCTACGATGCCGGACATATCAACATGGTATAGCACATATCTAGCGCTAACTGCAGGTGCATGCGATAAGCTAGAATCGGTACTAGCGTCTGAGGGGGAGTTCTTGCCTATAAACGTTGGTGACGAAACCATATATGCTTTTAATTGCCTTAGTTTTGGCGCTGAAGATGAGTCTATGTGCCTTAAGAAATATACCGATGGCTTTGAAGATGGTCTGGAAACCATTGAATTTGATGAAGAGGATATCGAACCACGCTATGTATTCAAATCTCGCTTACAAGGCTGTACAGTGCTCTATGCTACAGAATCTTTCAAGCTTTTGTGCGAAGAGCATGGACTAGAAGGACTTAAGTTTGATGAAGATTTGCTGGATCCGTTTTAGTAGTTGACCAATGGGGTTAATGAATCCAGCCACTACACTAGAAATTTGCAATACCTAAGCTAATGTTAGTGGGTTAATCGGCTCGTGGTTTTTCACAGTAGAGCCAAATTAGAAGTTGCATTTATTGCTAGTTCTGTCTTTTCTTTAGTAACAGTAGAATATGAAATCATGCAGTCGAGGCGTCAGGTGGCGGGATTGCAAAGCAGTCTTTATCTCTAGTATCAAAGAGGACGGGGAGCCGCTTTTTACAGGCGACTATATCGAATACACTAATTAGCGCAGTTTTAATAAGCGTAATGAAAATGAGAAGCTGAGAAAGCCCGAGAAGAACTATTAAGTCGAGATTCCTTTCTAATATGTAGTGAGTGGGTTGATTTGGTCAACCGACAAAAGGATTTAGAACATCTATAATTATCCATTAAATGCTAATTTAGTAAAGCCTATAACTCAACTTTCCAAAAAAGTGTTTCGTTAGCTTGAATTAGAACAACAAAGCGCTCTTCACAGAAAGTGAAGGGTGTTTATCTCGTCTTAACTGCCTTTCATGTCGTTTGAACCAAGGTATCCAGATCCGCTTCGCTCTTAGTTACGTTCAACCTTAGCTGCTACTTTTCATCAATAAATAGAGATGAGTTACCATCAAGTAGCATAGGGAAGCGAGGGAGTATTCTCTCAAATGAACATTAAACTCCTTCTTTGTAGCCTGTCACCTTCAAACTACTTCCTTTAGGGCTAACAATTAACTCAAATGTGCGCTGGTTAATGATTTTTCTGTAAGTAACACAATTGAACGTGATAGAAGTAACAAAATGGCCTCTTAACGGTAACGTTCCCGAAAAGTTTATATATTATCGCCCTCATTGATATAAGTAGTAGAGACGCTCTGAGTCTGAGCGCTCTCAAATTCAGGCTTTAGATGGACATTTAAAGTCACCATAAGTTTGCGATTTTTCTTGGGAACGTTTGCAATATGCCTAAGTATAAATTTACGTGAGACTATGGAAATGAAACTACACACTTTGACGATGGCAGTAGCGCTTGGACTGGTTACTGCACCTGTATTCGCAGAAACAGATGTTGACGCTCTTGAAAAGCGAATTAATGAATTAGAACAGAGACTTGAGAAGACGGAAAAAGCATCCACAGAAGCAAATGAGAAAGCCTCAAGCTTTGAGTTTCATGGCTACGCTCGTTCCGGGCTACTGATTAATGACGATCTGAATGGTGCAGTGGGCACTGGTCCTTACATGACGGCAGCTGGTGCTATTGGCGCTCCAGTTGGGCGATTAGGGGTAGAGGATGATCATTATGTGGAAGCAAACCTTATTCACAAACGTTTTGCAGATGATGGTTCCAGCGCATTGTTCCGAATCATGTTGGCAGATAGTACGGAAACCAATAACGAATGGACGGCGAGCGAGAGTCAATTAAACGTTCGTCAGGTATATGCTGAGCTAAACAAGTTGAGCATGTTCTCTGAATCAAGTGCGTTTGCTGACGCGACGTTTTGGGCTGGTAAACGATTTGACCGTGATAACTTTGACATTCACTTCTTTGACTCGGATATTGTTTTCTTATCTGGCACTGGTGCTGGTGTGTATGACGTCCAAATGAGCGAATCATGGAAAGCAAACTTCTCGATCTATGGTCGTGATTTTGGTGAGATTGATAGCTCGTCAACGGATGTTGAAAACTATATCTCGACAATGGACAACCGCTTTGGTAATTGGCAATTGATGCTGAGCGGCATGACGTCTGCTGATAACAATAATCGCGCAGAAGGCGCAGCGGACAAAGGTTTACATGCGATGTTTGCCTACCATGGCAATACCTTCTTTGGCATGAGTGAAGGCTTCTCTAAAACTGGTATTTTGATGGGTGATGGACTGGGGGCAGAACTTAAAGGCATAGGTTCAAACGGTGATTTGTTAGAAGACGCAAAAGCCGTACGCTTGTTCAGCTATGGTGTAACACGCATCGGCGACAATTGGCGTGTAGCACCTGCGTTGCTAGCAGAACAAAGCCAAGATCGCTTTGCTAAAAATGATGAATTCACGTGGGCATCGTTCAACATCCGCTTAGCGCAAGAGTTTACGCAAAACTTTGAGATGGTTTATGAAGGCTCATACCAATACATGGACCTAGACAATGCGATTGATAAAGCAAGTGGCAGTTTTTACAAAGCGACAATTGCACCAACGCTTAAGATGTCTACCGCAGCAGGGTTCTTTGACCGTCCGGAGCTACGTTTTGCTGTTAGCTACGTTGATTGGAGCGAAGACTTGAATGGCTACTCGATTAGCCAGGATGCGGGCGCTGCAACGATGGGTGATGGTGGTGAAGTTCTGTTCGCACTGCAAATGGAAACTTGGTTCTAAAGGGCTCTAACCGACAAAGAGTAATAAGAAAAGCGCCAACTGATTTCAGTTGGCGCTTTTTCATTAACAGGACTGACGCTCAATTGTTTTGAAGGTTAGCACCATCTTACTCATTTCAAAACTTCTGTTGGCAATTCTATCTAGCAACAGTTTCGCACCATTTTCACCTGCTTTATCAAATGCATAGTTAAATGTTGATAAGGTTGGGGTGCACACTGATGCGAGCTCATCATCACCAACTCCTAGCACTAAAACGTCTTTACCCGGTGTTAACCCGATCTCTTGAATCGCTCTCATCGCACCGATAGCAATACGGTCTGTCGCACAGAACAAGCCATCTAGCTTACGGTTCTCTGTTAAGTGTTGTTTTGCCAATGAATAGCCAGAGTCGATGGTAAAGTCACCACGAGCATGGAAGGCGAGCTCAAAACCATGGTGTTGCAGCGCTTGAACAAACCCTTCAGAGCGTTGCTTATCTACCGCGATATCGTCACCTTGTACGCCAATAAAGCCCATGGTTTGGCAACCTTTTGCAACCAGTCTATTTCCCGCTTCAAACCCTACTCGTGAGTCATCATGAATGATGCTTGGAATATTAAACATGGAACCATCTTGACCGACGAGCACAACTGGGACCGCTGAGTTTTGAATTGCTTTTACCAGCTTGGAATCGAGGTGGGTCGCGTAAAGAATGATCCCTTCAACCCGTTTTTGGTTAAAGATCTGAATATATTCTAGTTCTTTTTCGTGGACTTGGTGAGTGCTAGCAAGTAAAACATGTTTCCCCGCTTTTTCAAGGACCTCGGTTAATCCATCGACGCCTTGGGATGTGGCATGAGAGGAAACCCGAGGAACAATGACACCAACCAGATTGGTCTTTTGAGATTTTAGATCTTTAGCGACTTGGTTTGGAACATAGCCACACTCAGCTACTGCTTGGCGGACTTTCTGTTTTGTCGCTTCTTTTACGCCATACTCATCGTTTATAACCCGTGACACTGTTGATTTTGATACGCCAGCCAGACGGGCGACATCATGCAGACTCGCCATTGTTCCTATCCATTCTGTTTTTCGTTTTTGGGATTGTTTGCAAAGAGAAGATGAAAAGCTCTTTGATAAGTAGCGATTCTAACCTCCTATACTGCTGTTAGGGAGAGAATTTGACGATCATTCTCACATTCTCTCTGCTTTATCTTTGATCATTTGGTTTTATTGAGCAAAAATCCGTTTTGCAAACGTTCCCGAAAATTTCGCAAGCTCAGATAATAATCCAATGGGGTATGAAATGAATTATCCGGCAGTAGCAAAAGAGTTGTTAACTCTATTAGGTGGTAAAAGCAACATCACCGCACTTGCACATTGTGCGACACGCTTACGCCTTGCCGTTGCAGATGAGCAAAAAATAGATGAACAAGCGATTGATAACCTTGAAGGGGTAAAAGGGCAGTTCAAAGTTGCGGGTCAGTACCAAATCATTTTTGGATCAGGCATCGTAAACCAAGTTTATGCAGAAATGGCGAAGTTGACGGGTATGAGTGAAATGTCCACCAACGACGTTGCGTCTGCTGGCGCAGAGAAACAAAACATCGTTCAGCGCGCAGTGAAGGGGCTGTCTGATATTTTCGTCCCAATCATTCCAGCAATCGTCGCTGGCGGTTTGTTGATGGGTATTTACAACCTACTGACTGCCCAAGGCTTGTTTATTGATGGCAAATCTTTGATTGATGCCAACCCAGGACTGACAGACTTGGCGAACATGATCAACACGTTTGCGAACGCTCCGTTTGTTTACCTGCCTATTCTGCTGGCATTTTCAGCCAGTAAGAAGTTTGGCGGTAACCCATATTTAGGGGCGGCGTTAGGTATGTTGATGGTCCACCCAGAATTACTTAACGGGTGGGGCTTCGGGGGGGCTGCGGTATCTGGCAACATTCCGGTTTGGAATATTCTTGGCTTTGAAATTCAAAAAGTGGGTTACCAAGGTTCAGTGTTACCGGTTTTGGTATCGGCATTCATTCTTGCGAAGGTTGAGCTAGGCTTACGTAAAGTCATACCTTCTGTTTTAGACAACCTTTTAACGCCATTACTGGCGATTTTCATAGCGGGTTTGCTGACGTTTACTGTCGTCGGTCCGTTCACGCGTGATATCGGTTTCCTATTGGGTGATGGTCTGAACTGGCTATACAACACAGCTGGCTTTGTTGGTGGTGCGGTATTTGGTCTTATCTATGCTCCATTTGTTATTACTGGTATGCACCACAGCTTCATTGCGATTGAAACGCAACTTCTTGCGGATATTGCGACGACGGGCGGCACCTTTATCTTTCCTATTGCGGCGATGTCTAACGTTTCTCAAGGAGCGGCAGCGTTGGCGGTGGGCGTGATGAGCAAAGATAAGAAGATGAAAGGTATTGCGATTCCATCGGGTGTCACGGGTTTGCTGGGTATTACAGAACCAGCCATGTTTGGTGTTAACTTAAAACTACGTTACCCATTTATTGCGGCAGTTTGCGCTGCGGCGTTATCAAGTGCGTTCATCACAATGTTTAATGTGAAAGCTCAGGCATTGGGTGCAGCTGGTCTTCCAGGCATCATTTCCATCACGCCAGATAAGATTGGGTACTACATCGCGGGTATGGTGATCGCGTTCTTGACCGCATTTGTTCTCACCATTGTTCTTGGTATGCGTGACCGCGCTAAAGTCGGTAAAAAAGCAGCGGCTTAATCTGAACTCCTTAAGGGTGGAGTCCCCCAAAATCCACTTCTTTTCCTAAATGTTTGGGGTGCTAGCCAAGCACTAATGGCTTGGCTAGCCTTTTTCAATTTTTACTTGGTAGTGAATGTGTTCAACACGTTGGACTATCAGGGCTTTAATTTTAAGGTAAGCAAGATGAATCAAGTGTGGGTAACTGGTGATGCTGTTGTCGATCTAATACCGGAGTCTGAGACTTCTTTACTCAAATGTCCCGGTGGTGCACCAGCGAATGTCGCCGTAGCAATTGCTCGTCTATCTGGTAAGAGTGCGTTTTTTGGACGTGTGGGTGATGACCCATTTGGTCGCTTCATGCAATCAACGCTGGATCAAGAGGGCGTGTGCACGGAGTTTCTCGTTAAAGATCCTGAGCAAAGAACATCAACAGTGGTGGTGGATTTAGACGATCAAGGTGAGCGCAGCTTTACGTTTATGGTAAAACCGAGCGCTGATCAGTTTATGTCTGTTGAAGATATCCCAAACTTTAAGCAAGGTGACTGGCTGCATGTTTGCTCGATTTCACTGGCAAATGAGCCAAGTAGAAGCAGCACATTTGAGGCGATCAAAAGAGCAAAAGCCGCTGGTGGTTTCATTAGCTTTGACCCTAACTTGCGCGATGAAGTGTGGCAAGATCAATCAGAAATCCAAGCTGTCGTGATGAAGGCTGTAGCGATGGCTGACGTGGTTAAGTTCTCTGAAGAAGAGCTTTTGTTCTTAACTGACTCAACTTCGATGGCACAGGGTTTACAACAAATAGCCGCTTTGAATATTGCGTTGGTCTTGGTGACACAAGGTGCGAAAGGCGTTTGGCGTGTCTTTGAAAGCCAGAGTGAGCTGATCACTGGTCAAGTCGTTAGTCCGATTGATACCACAGGTGCGGGTGATGCTTTTGTCGGAGGGCTATTGGCATGTCTGTCTCAGCATGACGATTGGAAAAATCATCGTGTTGTTAGCTCTGCGATTCAATGGGCAAATGGCTGTGGTGCATTAGCGACGACGCAAAAAGGCGCAATGACCGCGCTTCCGACCCAGACAGAATTGCTGCAATTTATTGGGCAATGATCTTCAGATCCAATTTCAGTTGAGAAAAATTATGAGCTTAAACAACCGTTGGACTGTAGAGCAAAGATATCGCCGCCTTGAGCAAATCCCTCAGTGTGATATCGAAGAAATGACACTTTCACGTCAGCAAGATAAAGGCTTTCCTAGTTTTCATATCGCCCCTAGATTTGGGCTGTTAAATGACCCAAATGGGTTGTGCTATTTCAATGGTGAGCACCACATCTTTTACCAGTGGACGCCTGTGGGACCAGTCCATGGAATGAAGTATTGGTATCACCTTTCTACTAAAGACTTCATCCATTTTACTGATCATGGTGTTGGTCTTCATCCTGACCAAGACTACGATTCACATGGTGTCTATTCGGGCGGCGCTTTGGTGGAAAACAACAAGGCTTTGCTGTTTTTTACTGGCAACAAGCGTGACCAAAACTGGAATCGAATCCCAACACAGTGCTTTGCCACCATGGATTCAGACGGCAACATTGAAAAGCACGGTGTAGTCATTGAGAACGAACATTACACGGAGCACTTTCGTGATCCAAAAGTTTGGAAGAAAGGCGACGACTATTTGATGGTGGTGGGTGCTCAAACCAAAACCGAGCATGGTTCTATGGTGCTCTATCAAAGCAAAGATTTGAAAACGTGGCAGCATAAAGGCCCTATCAAGACCAAGTTTTCTGACCTTGGGTACATGTGGGAGTGTCCAGATTTCTTTGAGATTAATGGTCAATCGGTGATGCTGTTTTCTCCACAGGGTGTGAGCAGTAGTAATCCTTATGATTTTAAAAACATCTATTCTGTCGCGTATATCGTGGGTGATCAGTTGAACCTGGAGTCGATGACTTTAGAAAAACACCAAGATATTTTACAGCCAGATTATGGGTTTGATTTCTACGCCCCACAAACCTATTTAGATGAGAATGGGCGTCGCATTCTTATTGCATGGATAGGGTTGCCAGAAATCGACACGCCATCGGTCACACACCAGTGGGCAGGAATGTTGTCTCTTCCTAGAGAACTAACGTTGAAAGATGGTTTTCTTGTTCAAACTCCACTCCCTGAGCTGAAGAGTTTGAGAAAAGAAGAGGTGGTCTTTGCACAATCCCATACACTGGAAAGCACCAATTGTTTGATCCAATTAGACCTTGAGGGCGATGGCTTTGAACTTGAGCTGAGTAACCTCAAAGGTGACAACATCGTCTTTAGTGCGACAGAGCACGAGTTTATGCTGGACCGTCGTTACATGTCTCATTTGTACGCAGAAGAATTTGGTAGCATTCGAAAAGCACCAAGATTGGACGCTAAGCAGACGATTGATATATATATCGACAATTCTGTCATCGAGATTTTCATTAATGGTGGCAAACACACGATGACCAGTCGTTTCTTTATTGATGATCTTAGTAAAGTAACGTTGATAGGGTTGGAACAAGCAAGGCTTTTCCCTTTGAAAGGTATAACTGGTTTGTTTGAATCAGCTAAGTAACGGTTTCGAATACATTAAAACACCCTTCATTGATTTAGTGAAGGGCGTTTTTCTTTCTAACTATCTAACTTAACTGCCTATCACGCACGTAAGTGGTTTGAACTAAGGTATCCAGAACAACTTCATTCTTGGTGACTTTGAAGTTTAGCGGTTGTTCTAAATCCCCAAATAGAGGTGCGCAGCAGAGTGTCGCTTACTCATCGTTGGCATCTCGAACCTAGTTCACATTACCGCGACGTTTTTACTTATAGCGTGAAAGAAAATCCCATAACCAAAGGTTCTAACTAAAAGAGATTGCAGGACTTTTATTTAGCGAATTCGACCTAATATCTTGAGTATGCCTAATCGCAGTTGGCGAAGAGGTGATGTTAATAATGCTTGCTGGCGCGTAAGACCCGTCAGTTTGAAGATGCATTCAAACACAATAAGGGAAAACAATGGCTAACGAATACATTCCACCAAAAGTTTGGACAAACGATAATGAAAACGGCGGTCAGTGGGCGAGCATCAACCGTCCGGATTCTGGCGCACGTCATGAGCAAGAGCTTCCAATTGGTGAGCACCCATTCCAACTTTACTCAATGGGTACCCCAAATGGTCAGAAAGTGACGATCATGTTTGAAGAGCTTTTGGCGGCTGGCGTAACGGCAGCAGAATACGATGCATACCTGATTAAGATTGGCGATGGTGACCAGTTTGGCTCTGGCTTTGTAGCTGTTAACCCAAACTCAAAAATTCCGGCATTGGTTGACCGTTCGGGTTCTGAGCCAGTGAACGTGTTTGAATCTGGCAACATCTTGTTTTATCTAGCAGAGAAATTTGATCATTTCTTACCAAAAGAAGGCGCTAAGCGTGCTGAGGTAATGAACTGGTTATTCTGGCTGCAAGGTTCTGCGCCATACCTAGGCGGTGGTTTTGGTCACTTCTACGCGTACGCACCAGAGAAGTTCGAGTACCCAATCAACCGCTTTACAATGGAAGCAAAACGTCAGTTAGATGTATTAGACAAGCGTCTTGCGAACAATGAATTCCTAGGTGGCGATGAGTACAGCATCGCTGATATCGCAACATGGCCATGGTATGGCAACCTTGTGTTGGGTCGTGCTTACGATGCGGCTGAATTCTTAGACGTAGAAAGCTACAAAAACGTTGTGCGTTGGGCAAAAGTAATTGATGAGCGTGAAGCGGTAAAACGTGGTCGAATTGTGAACCGTTCATGGGGTGAAGAATGGGAGCAGTTACCTGAGCGCCACAGCGCAGAAGATATTGATAAAGTATTGAAACTTAAACCATAAGCAATCTTGGCCTAGCTACGTCAAATGAGTTTAGTTTTATCTATGCTTATACAGTGACCTTAATCAAATCTATAGCGCACCATATACGGTGCGCTATTTTTATTCTCATTTAGTCTCGAAATGCTAATTTATATCACCTCTTGAAGAGCATTTAGTTCGTAGATGAATCTTTAATGTATTTATATATTATGATGCAAAACAAAGCTCATATTTCCATGTTAAATATGGACTGGTCATACTGCTTTCTAATAATTAAATTATTTAAAAATTATAAACTGATTTTATATCCATTATAAATTAAATTAATGATAATTAATATTTGACATAACCACTAAATTTATGTGGAATATGCGGGTTGATTTGTTTTGAAGAAATAAAATCAATTTCTAGTACTTTTATTTAAGACAAGCTTAGCTTTTAGCGATGTTTAATTATTAATGCTTATATCATGAAAGAGGATATGTATGATGTCGTCGTTTGAGTCGTACTGGGTTGGGATACGTCAAAGAATAGCCGCACAAACCGAAGGTAACCGCAGTTTAAAGTCTCTAGTCATTAAAAAGCAGCGTGTGAACTTAAATAACAGTGGGTTATCCTTTCGCGCTAAGTCCGGATGCCTTATTCCTCACTGTTATACCAAGTTCTCTGATGAGATAAACCTAAAAACATCGAAAAAATCGTCTCTTAGTTTTAAAAAAGGAAAGCTGTATTTTTCTCCAGTTTAATAATAAATGAAATTTGCATAAATTATAATATTAGGTTTTTAAATTTATCGATAATTAATTACGATTTTATGATGCGTTTTTAACATGTTTTCTTGGTAAATAATTAGCTGGGCTTATTGTTGATTGTTTTTGTTGTTTCCTATTTAGATATGGATAAAAGCTCAACTACTTTTCCTATACCAACTTACTCCCTGAATTGGCTTGCGCGCTTTTTCTCCCCTCTAAAAAAACATAGCGTTACGGAATTATTTTCGCTCCTGTTTCATTCTTCAAGACGAAAGCTCTACCTACCTCTCATTATTTTCGACAAACATTGAGTAAAAGTAACCAATCGTAACAAGGTGGCTGTAACTGAGCGCCGTTTCAATATACTCGTTTTTTAACTAGGTAATCCCGCGCTTTGAATTCATTCGGGTACCGTTTGTAAGCCTTAAATGCTACTAAGATAAGATGTCATGATGAGAAAAAGTACTATATTACACACAGTGTTAATTACAGGGTTCGCTGCTGTATCCTCGTTGGCTTATGCTGCGCCTTCAGTTGTGCCAAATGCGCCGGAACTCAGTTCTCGTGGTTATGTTTTGATGGACTTCCATACGGGGAAAGTACTGGTTGAACGTGATGCCTACAAACGTTTAAACCCCGCGAGTTTAACGAAGTTGATGACTGCTTATGTAGCTGGTCAAGAAATTAATACAGGCAATATTACGTTGAATGATGAGGTTGTCATCAGCCGAAATGCTTGGGCAAAAAATTTCCCAGATTCTTCAAAAATGTTTATTGAAGTCAATACTTCCGTTTCTTTGTCTGACTTATACCGTGGTCTGATTGTTCAATCTGGTAACGATGCCAGTGTCGCTATTGCTGAGCATGTTGCGGGAAGTGAATCAGGGTTTGTGAGTTTGATGAATAGTTGGGCCGCCAAGCTTGAATTGTCTAACACGGCATTCACCAACCCTCACGGCCTAGACAGTGACGGTTTATATTCGACACCTTATGATATTGCCAAGTTGGGCCAAGCGATTATTCGTGACTTACCTGATATCTATCCGCTGTATAGCGAAACCTCTTTTACTTACAATGGCATCACTCAATACAACCGTAATGGCTTGCTTCGTGATCGTAGTATGAATGTCGATGGCATGAAAACTGGATATACAAGCGGTGCGGGTTATAGTCTAGCGACTTCTGCAACACAAGGTGATATGCGTCTGATTGCTGTAGTGATGGGAGCGAAGAGCGAGAATGTTCGTGAATCAGAAAGCAAGCAGCTGTTAAGTTATGGCTTCCGCTTTTACGATACGGTAATGCCGACTGAGGCGGGTGCGGAACTTGCGAAAGCTCGAGTTTGGATGGGCGAAAAAGACGAGCTTACTGTCGGCGTAGCTAACGATGTTTATCTCACTTTGCCAAAAGGAGATGTAAAAAAGTTGCAAGCGGAAGTTGAATACAACGGTGATTTAGTTGCGCCAATTTCTGAGCAACAAGTGGTTGGTAAAGTGCTTTACAAAGTCGACGGTAAGGTCGTAAATGAAGCCGAGCTCGTTGCATTGGAGTCCGTGGAGGAAGGCAGTTTATTCAAGCGAATTTTAGACTGGTTTAAACAATTGGTCGCTAGCTGGTTCTAAACAGTAGCGAACTTCTGTCTATATCACTCTATCTTGTTAATGTTCTATTAAATCAATTTACTAAGGCGACCAACGTGGTCGCCTTACGTTTTTGGAATACTCGTTGCGTTAAAACGCAGGCCTTCTTGTAAGGGTGTGTTTTTACCTGACCAAGAGCGTTTTGTGTTTTTGGGTGCGAGAGAAAAGAAACTAGAACAAGAATGGAGTGACACGTGCACAAGATTTTATCTTTGACATTGATTTTATCGCTCATGGGCTGCGCTATGCCTTACCAGCAGGAGGTCGATAGCGGCCAATGTGTTGGAGTCATGACCTCTCAGGATGCATATGGTTATTTAAACCCAAACCATTACACAATGCAGGTACTCGCGCTAAAGCAAGAAAAAGATGTGAAAGATTATATTCGCTATATCGATCCTAAGCATCCGGTTTGGGTTAACTGGAAAAACAGCCGAGGCACGCGTTGGTATACGGTAACTGTTGGTGATTTTAAAACGAAACAGGATGCCTACAATGCGCTTTCTTCATTACCAAGCCGTGTAAAGCAGTCATCCCCGTTTGTGCTGACTTTTGCGGAAATGCAGCGTAAGCAACAAACGAGTGTTGTGAGAATGCGTTAGCCAACAAAAAACGGAAGCGATGGCTTCCGTTTTTGTATTTAGGAGTAAGCTTAAAGCGCCGCTAAAATCGTTTCTGCTTTGCTTGCTTCAAACTCTTTTGGCTCTTCAACGTTAAGCTTAGTCACTGTGCCGTTTTCAATGACCATCGCGTAACGTTGTGAGCGAATACCACCAAAGCCGCCTGTATCCATTTCAAGACCCAATGCTTTAGTAAAGCTAGCGTCGCCATCACCCAACATCAGAATCTCAGAAGCGTTTTGAGCTTCGCCCCACGCTTGCATCACAAATGCATCGTTTACAGAAACGCACGCAATTAAATCAACACCTTTTGCCTTTAGCTCATCAGCTAATACTACATAGCCTGGTAGATGAGCTTCTGAACAGGTAGGGGTGAATGCGCCAGGTACAGCAAAGAGTACGACTTTCTTGTTCGCAAACAGTTCTGTAACGTCGTGGTTAACCATACCATCGGCCGTCAACTCACTTAGAGTTGCAACTGGTAGAGCTTGGCCTTGTTGAATCATGATTCTATTCCTTTTTGTGTGCTAGTTTAGCTTTCTCAGTCTAGCGTTTATAAATGCGGTTAACCACAGAGTCTTTGTAGGGTTTTAATACCTACGCGTTTGACCTAAGGCGTGGTACTGATGCCTTTATTGCAACGCTTCGTGCTGGTTTACGTATTGGCTAACAAGGTGACGATATTTCGCCTTTAACTCGTTATCGATAAAGCTGGCATCAATCGCGTTCATTGTAAATTGGGCAAGTTCACTCTTACTCATTGGATGTGCGTTGTTGACGGCCAGAAAGTTATCCGTCATGTAGCCACCAAAGTACACAGGATCGTCTGAGTTAATCGTTACGGCGACACCTTTTCGTAGCAAATCCACAATATTGTGATCTTTCATATCGTCGAATACACATAGCTTAAGATTCGATAACGGACACACTGTCAGTGGCATTTGGCTTTCGATTAAGGATTCAACTAATGCTTCATCATCAACACAGCGAACACCGTGATCCACGCGGCTCACGTAAAGCATTTCAATGGCATCGCTAATATTTTGTGCGGGGCCTTCTTCACCTGCGTGAGCAACGGTAAGTAAGCCTTCTTCTACTGCTTGTTTAAATACGCGCTTGAATTTAGCTGGCGGATGACCTTGTTCTGAAGAATCTAGCCCAACACCAATGATCTTATCACGGTGTTTCAGAATAGCCTGTAGGGTCTCTATGGCGCTCTCTTCTGAAAGGTGACGGAGAAAACACGCAATAATTTGCGAGGTAATGCCAAGTTTTTCGTGACCATCTTTTAGCGCACGAGCGATTCCATTGATAACAGTGTCAAAGTCTATGCCGCGTTCTGTGTGTGTTTGAGGGTCAAAAAAGATTTCGGTATGAATAACGTTGTCTTCTTTACAGTGCAGTAAGTATTCCCAAGTGAGATCGTAAAAATCTTGCTCCGTACGCAGAACTCCCGCTCCTTGGTAATAGAGGTCGAGAAATGATTGTAAGTCTGTAAACTGATATGCGCTGCGTAGTTCACTCGGAGAAGAGTAAGGGATCTCGATGCCGTTTCGTTTTGCTAATTTGAATAAGAGTTCCGGCTCAAGTGAACCTTCGATATGTAAGTGCAGCTCTACTTTTGGAAGACCTTGAATAAATGCGTTCATATTCCACCTTATGTGTATTGTGGATGCAGTTACTCTAAGAATAGGTATAGATAGAAATAAATCGAACGCTATCACAAAGAGTAAGACCCACGATGATCTCAACTCTTCGTAATCAGCACTTTGCGGGAACTGGTAGAGACCCCCAAACCATATCATTGGGGTTATACGAAGCAAACGAGAGGGATTATACGCAAAAATATCGCTTTGGCTATACGCAAATAACCTAACTGTCATTAGTCACGGGTTTTCCTGTGAGCGAAACGACTATTTGCAAGTCACTTGAGTATAGAGGAGCCAGTTGTTTTTGCGTGTGTGAGAGGCACGTGTAATTAGAAGAGTAGTCTAAAAGAGTGGAGATTCGTTTGAGCAAAGGTAGGTGGCGGTACCTTGCACAACGATAAAGGCAGAGAAAGCACTAGAGAGCATTTATAGATCGAATAACTTATCAAATTCTCTTTGTTCCATAATGTCTTCTATGCGGCGTCGAGTTTTCTGCTTTACCGCCGCCGCGTTTTGTTCAGACTCTTTTTTGTCTTTTTCTGACTGCTTCTTACTTTTTCTAGCCATTGGATACCTTCCAAATTAGTTGCATTATCCATTAATGCATGAAAACTGAATCAGTTAACAGTAAAACTTCCTAACTTTGAACCTGAATCACAGAGAATAGTTCCAGATTGCGTTTTCTCACAATATTCAAAATCGATCATGAAGCTATGAGAAAGAAGTTTCGGTAATACGTGCCTTCGTAAAATATCACCATTTAATTGATGTATTTTAGCGTTCCAAGAGGTTTGAGGTTGTTCTAAATTAAATTCAATTTCTAACATTTATTCTCCTGTTTTTTAGTGATTTTCTCTTTGTTAAGTAATTGATACCAATGCCTTTGACGGCCAGTTCTTTTTGAGGACATGATTTTTCCTATAAATAATAAATTAAGCAGTACTATTCAGTTTATTTTAGATAGCACAAAGCAATGCCTAAAATTAGGCTGAGTGATTGATGAAAGAATATTTTTGAAGGAGAGAGGTTTGGTGCAGCATGGGCATGCTACACCAAGAAAAGCAGTCTTATAGAGGAGTTACTTCAGTCGCTTGAGGACCTTTTTTACCTTGCTCTACATTGAAGCTTACTTTCTGACCTTCAGTCAGTGTTTTGAAACCGTCAGAAACGATAGCGTTAAAGTGTACGAATACATCTTGGCCGCCGTTGTCTTGAGATAGAAAACCGAAGCCTTTAGTTTCGTTAAACCATTTTACTGAACCAGTTACTTTAGACATAAAAATACCTTTGAATTAAACATTAAAATTATGATTTGTTTTGTGGATCTTTTCTAAGCTATTGAATGTTCAATCAAGAGGAAGTTGTACGCAGGTGTCTGAATTGGGGATTCAAGATTTTACTGAGAGGAAACTTAAACTAAATGTTGCATTAACAGCTCTCTTCTAAGAGCCAAGGCACACTATACACCTTGTTTAGAAAATAGCTACATTTATTTTAGATAAATTAAATGTGCTCATTATTAACTCGATAAATTGTATTGTTCGAAAAAGTTGAATAAGTAGAACGAATAGTATGGCTCATAATTTTAGCTCATCAACCTAAAATAGAACCTTATCGATAGCCATAGATTGAACATGCGATTTGCAAGCGGTCACAAAGATAAACTAGGAGAACTAGTATGAGTACATTCAGAGAAATTCGTCAGCTTATTCCTGCGCAACCTACTGCTGATGGTGATGGAGTGAAAATTCGCCGTGTAGCGGGTTTCAATCATGCTAGCTTTTCTCCATTTTTGATGATGGATGAACTCAAATCAGAAGACCGCGCTGACTATATCGGCGGTTTCCCTCCGCATCCGCACCGCGGTATTGAGACGCTTACTTATATGTTGAAAGGTCATTTCCAGCATCGTGATCATATGGATAATGTTGGTGAGCTTCGTTCCGGTGGTGCACAGTGGATGGCGGCAGGAAGAGGCGTCATCCATAGCGAAATGCCTATTATGAAGGAAGGCGAACTGCATGGTTTCCAAATTTGGATTAACCAGCCCGCGAAAAATAAGATGCAGCCAGCTCAATATCATGACTTTCAACCTGAAACGATCACTGAGTTTGATACTCCGAATACGGGGGTTGTACGTTTGATTGCGGGTCATATGACTATAAACAACGAACGAATTCAGGGGCCGCTAACAGAGACAGGTGTTGTCGCCACGGTAGCCGATTGGAGAGCAATGGGTGGTCAAGCTTTGAATTTGAACACGGAGCAAGACAACAACATGATGCTCTATATCTATAAAGGTCGTATTCAATTAAAAGGTCGTGAGATCAATCAAGGCGAAATGGCTATTTTATCGAAAGGTGAATGGGTTGAATTGCAGGCCGAAAAAGAGAGTGGTGCACTGATCTTTATTGGTGAGCCAATTAATGAACCCGTGGTGCATTATGGCCCTTTTGTCATGAATAGCATGGAAGAGATAGAACAAGCCATCCAAGACTACAACTCTGGGTTGTTTGAAACTTACTAGTTTTGACAGCCTACTCGCTTTTTCAGTTAGCGAGCAAATTAAAACAGTTTTGAGCCTGGATATTGGGCTCGACCAGAAGCAAATACGATAATCCACTGCCATCGAATTTGCGTTAGCCACGTTTAATCCACGTGGCTTTTTTCTACTTATGACTCCATCGTATGATGGCTTCCTTTCCTGCTTCAATTCCTAACTCATAAGCATGACGCAGTGGCGCTGGCGATCGACTCAGCCGTTTCAACTTGAATGTTTCAGGAGGACACACTTGAATGATTTCGATACCAGGTGGTGGGTTGTTGATCAGCGCTAAGGTCTGATTGTAGCGAACTTCACGTGTCAACATAGGTTCAATTAATCCGGGCGTTTCTTTCAACATCCTCCTAGTTAGGGCGCTGAATTTTCCTCTTGGCTTTTGATAGCTTGCGGGCTGACTGCGTAAAACCATAATCTTTTTGGCTCCTCGCTTTATTGCTTCTGCAACAGGAAGTGCGTCTGAGACGCCACCATCAACGTATTGAATTCCGTTCAGTGATACGCCATTTCGGTAAAGTACAGGCAGTGCGCTGCTGGCTTTCATTGTTTCTGCCAAGTCGTCGATATCAGGAAGGTGGTACTCCGCTTGCCCATTGTCTTGACGCGTCACGCCTAAAAAGAAAGGTCGTGAATCAGCTTTGAGCGCAGATTTATCGATGCCAAGTTCTTCGAGGGTGACATTCCACATCCAGTCTAAGTTCATCATATCACCACCACGTAGAAGTTGAGATGGAGAGATAAATTCTTTTCTTAAGCTGTAATCGAGGTAGATTTTTAAGTTACGTCCGGGCATTTTAGCTAAGTAGGCAGCCAAGTTGCTAGCACCCGCAGACACTCCCCAAAAGCTATCAAATGGAGAGAACTCGCTAGCAAGAAAATGATCGAGTATGCCGCATGAAAATACGCCTCGCATGGCTCCACCTTCGACAATCAATGCTCGAGAGCCTACTTTTTCCATCACTTCGCTCCACTCTTTATCAATCGGATAATAGCATGCAGCTTAACGCATAATGGTTTTATACCCAAGTGGGCCAAAGGTCTAGGTTGCGTTCCTTTGAATAAAAGGGCATCAACGGATGCCCTTGTCACTTTTAGCCTATGGAATTGCGGGTAATTGAGTCGCTAATTTAGTGAAGGAGACCGAGCCAATTAGCCCCCTTACATAGAGCCATACCTGTAGTCCCATACTGATCGTTGTTGGAATAGTTTGATGATCACTTGTTAAATAGGCATACAAACACTATCCAGAGCGTTGTAAGCAAAAGTAATGGGGTGAATACTTTCTGGATAGAAGCGCCATCAGTTAAATTGTAAATTTTGATGGATTCATTATAGAACGCTCGTTTGAATTCTTTGAAGCTAATGTCGCTCTTCGCATGCGACTGTTCATAGTGCTGGTGCGCAGCGTCCGATAGCTGGTATTCCAAGTCTTGGAGCTCGTACTCCTTGTTAAAAAACGCATCCCAAGCCGAAAGGCGGGCTATCGTTTTAGGAGATGGATCCCCATTTAGTTTCTCTAGACGTTTAGCATAAGCTGCTTGATATTTATCCACGGTATATTCCTGTCTGAATAGACGTTGAGTTAGAACATATGTAAAAAAGAAAAATAAGTAATAAAAGGTTTTTTACGTTCTATACCTGTGATAAATGCTAAAAATTTCAATGCTCTAGCACTCCGATGTCGCAAATGATATTGATGGAATTGCTCTGCGACAAATAAAATAATTACTCTAGATAACAACGAATTTTTGTTGTTTTTTTAAAAAACTGATCATGAGATTGAGTGGGGATTTTTACCGAGAAGAATTTCGCTACTGTAACTGTCTATATTTACTCAAAAAGAGAAAATCTTAGAAGCTTTCTTTGATTGATGTGAGATATTTTAGGTCGAAAAGCATTAATTTTGGCTATGCTTATAGTTCGTCTTTTTTGTTGTTGAACTCTACTTCGAGGGGGAAAGAACCCATATTTCGAGCATAGGATAGCTCGCTTTTTCGTTACGTCGTTCTTGGAGTTTGAATCAGTGACGACGCTATGAGTCTAGCATCTTGAACTCACTTGGGTGTATTGATTAATTATAAAAGTAAAGCAGTGCTGAGCTAGGATAAACTTCAACGTAAAGGTGACGGTATGAATATACAATCAGCCATTATTGAATATGCGATAGCGATTATAGGCTTACTTTTGACGGGCGTTACCCTCTGAGCATGACTGCCCAGAGGATAGAAAGCGCATTAGCTTTTTGCTAACGATTGATGTTGTATCGAGCCATTGCAGCTTCTTCTGACGATACAACCGTTTTACCAATTGGTGCGAGTGAAATAACCGCTAGCTTGAGGTGTTGGAGCGCAAACGGAATGCCGATTATGGTGACAAAGCATGCTGCGGCAGAAAGTACGTGACCGATAGCTAACCAAAGGCCTGCAAACACAAACCAAAGGACGTTACCAATAACGCCGAGCGGACTCGTGCCAATGTCCATTTCATTGGTCAATTCATCGCGTGAGATGGCCTCTTTACCGAATGGGAAAAAGGAAAAATTACCCATAACGATACACGCACGCCCCCAAGGTATTCCGATGATGCTAATAAAGGCCAAAATACCAAAAAACCACCATAGCAACCCCATAAATACGCCACCAAATACAAACCAAATGATGTTACCAAGTGTTCTCATTCTATTTCCTTTATTCTTGAATGTGATGATTCAGATACCTGAGAGCACCGTAAAACAAATCTAAACCGTCTGTTTTGTCAATGTGTGCTTTTGTGCCCTCATTCACCTGATTGATAGAATAATCGCCGTAGTCTTAACAGAGAATGAATGCCTTCCTTAATGCAAGTCTTTTTAGTATAGAGCGTAATACTCAATCAAGCATATAGCCAAGAATCGCATTATCTAGAGACAACTTTCTCGAGATATTGACAAATTTGCTCTGCCAATCGATGGCTGGCAATGTTGCGTGTTACTACTTCATCAGCAATATTTCCAGACTCAACGACGCCAAACCAATCGAGCAACATCGAATGGAAACCTTTACTCGTCAGCATTGGCGTCCAGTCTTTCAAATTGATTTTTTGCTCTTGGTTAGCTTGCCATAGTTTGCCTTCAACGAAGGAGTCGAACTCAACTGCCTTGTTTGCATAACAAGCTTGAACGCGCTCTGTAGTGATACCGAAGTGGCGATTCATCGAGGCGTGGAGCAAAGTATCTCCATGTTGCCACTGAATATCTAAACGCGCCAACTGACCACCTTCAAGTTGATGAGTTACATAAGCATCTTTTAGATCGGCTTTGGCTGTGACGTTAACGCTGTCTAATGGGTGAATAAAATCATCAAATATAAAGGTACGAACATCCCCCGGTAGTTGGTGACGGTTCTTTTCCCAGCGTAGCGACTTTAAGTCATATATGTTGCCTTGCTGCACTTGTGGCATATGTTGGTTGTAAAGTGGAATGTGACGACGGTTAAAGCCCACATAGAGTGGCTGTCTCTCTTTTTCGGCAATGTCGTACAGCTTTTCCACGTCATCAGCACTGTTCGCTAATGGTTTGTCGACAAAGGTTGGAATTCCATGCTGCAGAAAAAATGCCGCTATTTGAGGGTGTACGCTTGTTGCCGCATGAATCATGACGGCATCGACGCCAAAGTGTAGAAGTTGCTGGTAGTCTTGGCAGATCTCTGAGATTCGATACTGCTTAGCCAGGCTCTCAAGTGTGTTTGGGTTGCGGGTACAAAATACAAGTTCGATATTTGGAAGCTGAGTGATAACAGGAAGGTATGCTTTCTGAGCGATATCCCCTAGACCAATAATACCAATTTTCATCCTAGTCCTTATCTCGATGTATGGGTCGCGGACTGTCAGTATAACGCTTGGCGCGGCGATGAGTTTAAATACCTTGTTAGAAAAAGCCTGATTCACACTTTGAGCCAGGCTTTATTGAATGATTTAGGAAACGGCTCGGCAGGCTTTGAATATATCTAACTTGCTATCGTAGGCTTGAGTTTGTACATCCATAATGCCTAATAAAGAGTGGAACACGTTATCATGTGAGTATTGGCCTGCATTCTGTGCTTGTTTATACAAACAGTCGGTATTGATCTGTTTCGCTTGTTTAAAGCCCGAAGACAGCCACATAATCAAAGGAACGCGTTTTTGGAAATCTGGTGCAAGGCCATAAGGCATACCATGTAAGAACAATCCGTTTTCGCCTAGTGACTCACCGTGATCCGATATATAAATTAGCGCGGTATTATACTCAGACTCTAACGCTTTAAGTTTTTTGATGGTTTCTGCCAATACATGATCGGTGTAGCGTATTGTATTGTCATATGTGTTCACTATTTGTTCGATGCTACAGTTTTCGATATCTGCACGTGGACAGTCTGGTTTAAAGAAGGCGTTGTCTCTTGGGTAACGCTGAAAGTAGGTCGGACCGTGGCTTCCTATAAGGTGCATGGCGACCACTCGGTTACCGTGCATATCCGCGACTTCCTGATCAAAATGATCTAATAGCGCCATGTCGTAACAAGTTTGGCCATTACACATAGGGCTTACTTGCTTTCGATCCACTTCGATTTTCTTGATCTTGTGGGCTACTTCTTTATCCCCACCGTCATTTTCTTTCCAAATGAGGTCAACCCCGGCGCGCTGCATTATATCGAGAGCATTGTCCTGGTTATCCGCTTTGGTGCGTTCAAACTCGTTTCGCGTGAGCTGTGAAAACATACAAGGCACAGATACAGCAGTCGCGGTGCCACAAGATGCGACGTCTTGAAATGAGATAACATCCAATTTACTAGTATAAGGGTTTGTCTCTCGTGTATAGCCATTGAGTTGGTAGTTCTGCGTTCGAGCGGTTTCTCCTACGACAAAAACCAGTAGTGTTGGTTTGTGCTGTGCTTGCTGTACGGCGCTATCTGACTGCTTTGCATCTGTGCCGATTTCTCGATATGGCTGTGGCGTGGTGAAATATTTCTCCTTCACATACCCGGTCGCGCTGTAAACGAACTGGGTGGGTATGATGATTTTTTTTAGGTGGCTATTGTTGCGCCCTACAGATGCGTAGTCTTGATAGTACACGCTGGCAATGACGGCGATGACAGCTAGCGACGACAGCATCGATACTAATTTGGTAACAGAGAAGTACAGTAATTGGTGACGTTGAGATTGCAGCTTGACCTTAAAGACAATCATCGCTGGGATAACTCCCATAATCAGCGTCCAAATTACAGAGTGAGCACTCAGGTAAGAACTCGCCTCGCTCGAATCGGTTTCAACAATATTGGCAATCATTCCAGAATCGAAAAGTGTGCCATAGTTATAGCTTGCGTAGCTCACCATACTTGAAACAATGATTAAAATTATAAAGAACGGCTTGCCGATCCAAGGCCAACTAAATAAATTAAAAAGGAAATTGAGCGCGGCAAGAAAGAAAATTGGTATTGTGATAATAAATCCAATCTTGACATTATCTAAGTGTGTAAAGATGCCGATCAGTTCTTTATAAATAGGGATATTTACGACGAGAGCGAAATACAGCGCCAACAGGAAAGTAAAGGTAACGTAAGAGATACCTCTCTGTTGTAAATCATGTGTCTTCATAATGAGTGTCTTGAATAAAAATTAGAGCAAGAACGAAGCCCAAATAAAAAGGGCAAGAGTTAACGCAACAAATACTGCTGCTGAACCAATATCTTTGGCTCTACCACTGAGCTCGTGCCAGTCATCGCTAACACGGTCGACAACCGCTTCTACGGCGGAATTAATGAGTTCGACGATCAATACCAAGAACAGGCTACTGATCATCAGCACTCTTTCGTATGTGGTGACAGGAAGGAAAAAAGCACAGACGGAAAGCACCAAGGCGAGAATCAGTTCTTGTCTAAAAGCGGCTTCGTGTGTCCATGCGGCTTTCAATCCTTGAAATGAATAGCCGGTCGCATCCATGACACGGCGTATACCTGTTTTACCTGGCTTCAAAATATGACCTTACTATTTAAGCATTGGGATGGAACACATATCCCAGAGAGGTAACGAGATTAATCGTTACAGCGTGAAACATTTGTGAATAGAATCCATCGCGCGATAATTTAAGAAAAGTGCTTATTTAATCAAGATCGTAGACGGTATAGCCTTTGTGCTGGAGGCATTTACGCAATACGAGAGATTGAGTTTTGGTTGAATCATTTGTTCCACTCAAAGCACCAGCTCCAGCTCCTACAGCACCGCCGGCAGCAGCACCGACAGCCGCTCCACCTAATCCGTCTTCTAGCGCACCAGCAGCTGCGCCGATCAATGCGCCTGTAACTGCCCCATTAGTGGCTTCAGATTTCGCTGCCTCTGATTTGTCGACATTTTCTGCATAGCCTTGGCAGTAAAGAAAGTCTTGTTCATATGTACTAGGGTCGACATTGGTCATGTCGACGACAGGTTTTTGGTTGTAGGCGCAAGCTGTAAGCGTAGAAGTAAGCGCCATAATCAGGATAAAAGATTTATACATGAGTACTATCCATTTAGTGTGTGAATCTTATGGATTAAATGTACACTGTTTTATTGTTGGGCTCTGTCGCTTGAGTGTATTGAAGTGTCGTCTTCTGTAAATGGGGTAGGAAGGTTAAGTTAACTGTCTGATTTTTTGAGGCTAAGTGTGAAGCAAGCTCCTCCAAGTGGGCTATGGCAAATCGAAACTTCTCCACGTTGAAGCTCCATTATCTGTCTGACAATCGCCAAACCGAGCCCAAACCCGCTCGTCTTTTTGTTGCGAGATTCATCCGCGCTGTAAAATGGTTCGAATAGATGAGGCCAATGCTTTTCTTCAATACCTATGCCATCATCATGAACATTGATGAAGCAGCGGTGCTGATCGTGTTTTATCTCTACTAAAATCTGCTTATCCGCGTACCGCATTGCATTGCGCAGCAAGTTATCTAAGGCTCGCTTTAACAATTTTGGGTCAGCAAACGCGAGAACGTTTTCTGAGTTTACTTCTTGAAGCGAGATAGCGAGCGTAGTCTCTTTTTGCCATCTCTGTCGTAATTCTTTGACTAAGTTGAATAGGACGACTTCTTCTTGAGTTTGTAATGCTGTGTCAGGACGCTCCATCTTTGCGTAGTAAAGCAATTCTTCAACCATTTCTTCCATCTCGTCAATGTCTTCGACGATACTGTAAACATACTTTTTCTGTTGTTCAGTTAAGGTTGAATCCGATAACAAATCTGCTTGCCATTGTAAGCGGAAGATTGGGGTACGCAATTCATGTGCAACGGCGTTAGTTAGCATTTTATTGCTAGTGATCAAGCGAGATACTTTATCGGCCATCGTGTTAAAGCTTTTGTTTAACGTCCCAACAGACTTAGCGCTTGAGGTACTAGCTCGAGCCTTGAAGTTACCTGAGGCAAACTCAACGGTCACTCTCTCTAGCTCTCGAATCCGACGGCTTAAGAACCAGATCAACAATATGCAATACAGAGCAAATCCAGCTAAAAAGAACAACCAAACGATATTGTCATCAAAGTTGGCAGCTTTAACCACAGGGCTATTCGGATTATCGCTCATTTTAAAGATAGGCGTGCTCGCATCTAGGCGGAACCAGATATCCCTTTCTTCATCGTAAGCGACGTTAACGGAGGTATCACTTTCAAACGCCTTTTTGATGTCTGTTGGAAGCTCTTCAAGCGTATGAGGCACCAACAAACGATGGCTTGATGTGGCAAATTGTTCCAACTGTTGTTGAGTATATTCTAATCCGTGTTCTTTATAGATAGGGTAGATCAGATCGTGAAAAGCTTGACCCTCATGCTCTTGTAACAGGTAGTCATAATCTGTGTTGATCTCATAAACTAAGAACTCGTATCCCCACAAGCTAGCCATAAACAGAATGATAAGGCCAACAAAGCTTTCCAGATAAATCCGTCTCATTATTCATTCCATGCATCAGGCATAAATAGGTAGCCTTTGCCGCGAACGGTAATGATTTTTTGTGGTGAGCAAGAAGCATCGCCTAGCTTCTTTCTCAGTGTCACTATGCGATTATCAATGGTGCGGTCTGTTCCATCGTATTCAATACCACGCAGTGTTTTGGTCAGCCACTCGCGTGATAGTGTTTTTTCAGCATGCGTTGCAAGAACCCACAACAAATCGAACTCGCCGTCTGTCAGCGCAATTTCTTCTTGGTTCATTACGCACGATTTACGCAATCGGTTTAAACACAGAACACCAATTTGTAGGCCGTTTTCGGACTCGGTAGGCGCCGCCTCTTTTCTTCTTAATAGCATGCGAATACGAGCCAGCAATACGCGAGGTTTGATGGGTTTAGTAACAAAGTCATCTGCGCCTATTTCTAATGCGGCGACATGATCGAAGTCATCATCACTTGCTGTCAGCATCAACACTTTGCCTTTGTAGCATTCTCGGATTTGACGACATACACTCAGACCATCTTGCCCGGGTAGCATCAAATCTAACAGCACCACGTCTGGTTGTGTGTCAATAATCGCATTGGGTGCGTCCGTCCCATTGTCGATACATTTGACCTGAAAACCTTGTTCAACAAAATACTCTCCCAACATAGTTTGTAATTTGGGATCGTCTTCCACAATGATTAGAGATGGTTTGATTTGTTGTGCGTTCATTTAAGTGATGTATACAATATTTAATATCAATGGAACTTAAACAAATTTACGAATTATTTCAAATAAAGCTTTCTCAGAATAAGGTTATCGGATGAGTTAACTGGATAAAATTGCCAATTAATGATTTAAATCTAATCACCAATCACATTTCGAGAGATGTAAAAAGGCGCAACGTTTGCGCCTAGGTATGGAATCTTAAAGCGAAATTACCGCTTATTCGGTGGTACATACGACGCTGTTGTCGCTGCCAAATGCATTTGGAACGTAAGCATCAGCTTGTGGGTCATTTTCCCACTTCGCGTCATCGAGCAAGTAACGGAACTGAACATTCTGCGCTTTAGGTAAGCGGGTTTTAAATTTAAACTGACGACTTTTCTTCACTAATTTCATCGGTTCTGGTTGCCAGTTGTTGAAGTCTCCAGCAATTTGGACCGAGTCCCACTGATCTTTATCTAGCTCGAACGTGACTTCGACTTCATCTTTTGTCTTAAAGAATCTCTTTTTAAGCATTGATCTTTCCTTGTTCGTACAAAAACTGTTCTAACTATTACTCGTGTTTCATAATGATTTCAAGTTTTATCGAATTGTTGCTGGTATCTGATGAGGGGAGTATCCGAACGGTGAATAGTTCGTTGTGCTGGTTTCGTGTACTGAGGGATCGTTAGAGAGAAAATTCACTAGCCTAAAATGGTCAAAGAACAGAGTTTGTTAGCGAGCCGAGAGTCCGTATCTTGAAGTCAAACCGTTATCATGTATTATCTTAAATCACCATTTTCCTTGATGTAGCTATGTTGAAGTTTAACCGTACATTGTTGACTGCGATAGTTTGCTTAGTTGCTATGCTTTTGAGTAGTGTCGCTCCTGTGGCGCAGGCTTCCGCTCCGATGAAAACAATTGAAGTACGCGATCTTATTGTTCAACAGGCTGCTCTGCACAAACAACTTGGCGTCAATGACGACTGCGTAGAATCACATCACGATGAGTCAGCCATCAATAAGGCACAACAATCTCACACGAGTTGTAGCTCTTCCTGCATGGTCAAAATTCCCGCCAACTTATCTCAAAACGACTTACTGCTTCTTCCTTATAGCCTTGCCTTGATTGATAGGCCTCTAGTCGAAAAAGTAGTGACAGTGATCACCAAGCTTTATCGTCCTCCGATTGTTTAATTCCTCATCTCAAATTACTTGGGGTTTACCCTTTTTTACCAAATGAAATGATTTGGCATTTGAATGCCACAAGGAAATAAACAATGAAAAAACTACTTGCCTTATGTAGTGCACTTTTACTGACTTTTACCGCTCATGCAGCGCAATTTGAAGAAGGGAAGCACTACAAAGTTCTGGATGTTAAGAAAGCATCGAAACCTGTTGTGACGG
Organism: Vibrio sp. Vb2131; assembly: GCF_033338535.1. NCBI lineage: Bacteria > Pseudomonadati > Pseudomonadota > Gammaproteobacteria > Vibrionales > Vibrionaceae > Vibrio > Vibrio sp. Vb2131. The sequence goes on along the minus strand of NZ_JAWOSW010000005.1, from coordinate 7,464 downwards.
AATTCTTTTCTTTTTATTGCCCACATTGCTACAAGTTTGAGTCGCTTATTGAGCGTTTAAAACCTGCTCTGCCAAAAGAGGCAAAGTTTGAAAAGGTGCATGTGGGGTTCATGGGCGGAGATATGGCGATTCCGATGGCCAAGTCCTACGCGACGATGGTGTCGCTCGGTGTTGAAGATACAATGATTCCTGCCATGTTTGCCCAAATTCATCAAAAGCGACAAGCGCCAAAAGACGAAGCTGAGCTGAAACAACTCTTCGTTGATAATGGCGTAGAAGGTAAGAAGTTTGATGCGGCGTACAACAGTTTCGCCGTAAACTCAATGCAGAAAGGTTTTGATAAGCAATTCTCTGCCAGCACGTTAAGAGGGGTTCCGGGTGTGGTTGTGAACAATAAATACATTGTTTTGGCCAACGAAATTCGTACTTACGACGAGTACAATCAATTAGTTAATTACTTATTGACGCTGTAACTATAAATAGCATCGATACTTAAAAATGGCGACAGTAGAGTCGCCATTTTTTATGCTTATCACACTCGTATTATCTAAGAACGCTTGTACATGCTTGAGTCGGAACACTAGTCATAAATATGGCATGCGGATAAAACAAGCTAGCAGCAGTGATTGCAACATTACATGGCTGAGCAATCGTAGTTTTAATCACATTGGTAAGCACAGCACCTGTATTATTTACTGTTTGAGCGGCGGCTTGCTGTACCTGGTAAGACACGCAACCTGTCGTTGCATTGATCATCGCAGTGCTAAACAAAAGTTTGCGAAAAAACATATTCATATCCTTTGTGAATGCTTTGAATTACTTATATGTGGATTGATTCATAAATGAAACAAAACAGTGTTCAAAATATGTGTGCATTCACGAAATGAACATTGTTTTATAAAAAGACGTTTTTTTGTGATCTTAGTACTGGACAGACCAGGTTATGAAACTAAAGCCAATCCGTGCATTACGATTACGCCGAAGGTCAGTTTGCTCCTCATTCCTTGATATCCCTTGGGCTCGGCGTCTTGTTCGACTTTCCTCACGAGCTTTTCTGCATACCAAACAGCAAGGTACCCAATTGCTAAGAGTAGGGTTGCGACTGCGTAATGTTTGTGGCCCTGCAGTAATGCGCCCCAAGCCAGTAAGACAAAAAGGTTGCTGAGAATTAATATATTTCGGCTAAGGCGATGGTAGTAATGCTCAATGCCATTACCCCAAAGGATGCCGGATAAAAAACTTAATATAACGGCGCTATATGCGATGAAAAATTGCTGACCACTTAAATTGAAGAGTGAGATGTCAGTGAAAATCAGCCCTAAACTAAACACAAATGGAACCAGGCCTAAGTAACCGAGTTGTAGCATGGTTGAGCGTGTTGTCATGGTCGTCACCTTATAATTGTTGCTCTATCATATTGGTAAGCGTAGTACTTGTCGGTGATGTGGAGCTTGGAAAAGTAGCAATAACTTTACCTTCAGAGCTAATTAGAAACTTGTAGAAGTTCCATTTTGGTTTTATGCCTGCTTGGTTAGTAATCTGGTTGAAGACTGGGTTCGCATCTACACCTAATACTGAAGAGCGAGCCATCATTGGAAAGGTTACCCCGTAATCGAGATAACAGACTTTCGCAGTGTTCGTTTCGCTTCCTCTATCTTGTCGAAAGTCATTGCTCGGGAAACCGATAACGGTGAAGTTTTGGTCTTTGTAAGTTTGATAGAGGGTTTCTAACTGTTCGAACTGAGGAGTGAAGCCGCACTGGCTTGCTGTATTGACGATTAGTAGTGTCTTTCCCTTAAAGCTTTCGCATAGATCGACTTCTTCCGTTGAGTTTAACAACCTTTGCTTACCTTGAAGAATATCAGGGCACTCAGATGCAAGAGCAAGCGAATTCATGGAGAGAAAGCTAACGAGAGCGGCGAAGTTCAGTAATCCTTTCATGGTGTTGTTCCCCTTGTTTTCAATAAGTATAACTACTTAAGTGCAAAGAGGATCGATCAAAAAAGCCGCACAAATGCGCGGCTTTTTCAAGAGCTGAGATCTGACTATGCCAGTTTCAACTCGAACTGGTTCAGGTACATTACCATATCTTCAATCGTCAGTACCGGCATGTTGTGCAGGCGACCGAATGCTACGATCTCCGGTGCCTTTGCCATCGTGCCATCTGGATTGGTCACTTCACACAGTACGCCAGCGGGTTGAAGCCCTGCCATTTGCATCAGATCAATCGTACCTTCTGTGTGACCACGGCGAGTCATTACACCACCTGGACGTGCGCGCAGAGGGAATACGTGACCCGGGCGAGCAAGATCTTCCGGTTTTGCGTGCGGGTTTGCCGCCGTTTTAATGGTCGTTACGCGGTCTGCTGCTGAAACACCCGTTGTTACACCAACTTTCGCTTCAATAGAAACCGTAAATGCGGTTTGGTTTGCGCTGTTGTTGTTTACCACCATTGGAGGCAGTTCCAGTTTGTCTGCTTGAGCATCTGTTAAGCACAAACAAACGATGCCGCTACATTCGCGGATCATCAATGCCATTTGCTCGTTAGTGAGGTGCTCGACTGAATAAATGATATCGCCTTCGTTTTCGCGATCTTCATCATCAAGAAGCAGTACGCCACGGCCTTCTTTTAAAGCGATAAGTGCGTTTTCAACGCGAGTAATTGGGCCGCCGAATTCGGCAAGTAGTGATGACTGATTCATGGTTAACTCCTAAATTTCACCAGAATCAGGGCGGTATGAGAGATCGCCGTAAAATACGATCAAAAAGAAGTGCACCAGCATTCTTAGCGATCTGACTCGCTATGCTGGTGTATTCTTATTCTCTTTCATCCGGACTATAACCGTCGGCTCTGGCATCTCACCAGATCTGCTGACCTCGACGAATCGAGCGCTCGCGGGCTCACTTGAAAAAGTATACCGCCGGTGGGGAATTTCGCCCCGCCCTGAGAACAATTAAAAATGTACCACTTCATCCAAGTTGTGAAGAAGTGGAGCTAGGATAGTACTGCGAACTGAATAGCTTGGAAAGTCGATTCCATCTGTATGATGGAAAAGTGTGCTATCGACGGAAATAATCTGTGCGAATAAAGTGATCAATCTGCTGCGGCACGAAGGTGTTGTAAATCAGGCTCGTATGCGTTTGCTTCACTTCGATATGATCTTGCATACCGTCCAGTCTTGTCTCTTCTACGGTAACGGTACCGTCCGACATGGTGTTGTCATTACGGATCAACAATGGGCGAGCGCCAATCGGCATCGTTCCTGCGATACTGCCGAGTTTTTGAGGGAAATCCCAGGCGTCATCATGTTTGTTTAATCCGTGGTGTGGCGAATTGCCTAAAATTGCACCCAATCCGAGATCTTGAATTCGACCTACAATGGACGCGCCTTTAAGAGGCGAACCGATAGCGACAACATGAGAGATTAAGTTAGTGCTCGGTTTTCTGTTGGCGAGATAGCGCTTAATCATCAAGCCTCCCAAGCTGTGTCCCACGAGCACGTTTGTGGTCAGTGGATTAAGCGAGTGATCAATAGAATCAAACAGTGAAGACTCATCGATAGCAACAGTGTTATAGCTGAGTACTTGCGTTTCGTATCCGAGTTTTCTCAGCTTTTGGCTAAGAGGCTGCATGACCAGCCCATGCATATAAAGACCATGTAAGATGATGATTTTCATAATACCTCCTAGATTTATGACGTCGTAGATATCCTACTCTAATTGACAAGAAACTACTTGTGCTTTGTGGTGCATATTTACGTTTTGCTGCAAAGTTTGATTGCTGTAGCAAGCGACTCAGCCCAGTAAATCCTGTACTTGTTGTTGCAATTGATGACGATTTAAAGACGCAGGACTTAACACTTCACCGATAACAACATCCACTTTTGACCAAAAACGAGTCGGTCGTTTTGTGAGAGCATGTCCGCCTTTGTGGCTGAAAAAAGAACCCCAAAGCCCTTTTAACGCCATAGGGATGACAGGAACAGGGTTACGTTCAAGGATTTTCTCTACACCAGGGCGAAACTCACCCAATTGACCGTTAGACGTTAAACGACCCTCAGGGAAGATACAGACAACCTCACCGTCGTTAAGTGCTTGTTCAATCTGCTCAAATGCTCGTCGGTAAGTGTCGGCACACTTACGTGGAGAACAGATCGGGATAACACCTGCATGACGGAATACATATTTAAGAACAGGTAGCTCGCTGATGGACTTGTCCATCACAAAACGAACCGGGCGAGTAGAGGTTCCCATCAAAATCAATGCATCGACATAGCTAACATGGTTAGCCACGATTAACGCAGCACCTTGTTCAGGAATATGTTGGCGCCCCTTTACGGACACACGATACATACAATGGCTGAGTAAATAACTGATAAAGCGTTGTGTGAATTCCGGTACTTGACGATAGACATAGACTGCCACGAAGAAGTTACCTATTGCCATCATGGCAAACAGTTCCACAATAGAAAGCTCTAGTACGCTGAGTACAACGATCGAAACCAAAGCAGACACCACCATAAACAACGCATTCATGATGTTGTTAGCAGCAATGGCACGTGCACACTCCCCTTTGTTTGAACGCGATTGGATGAACGCATAAAGAGGAACAATAAAGACACCGCCGCTTACACCAACAAGGAACAGGTCAATCATGACGCGCAGATGTTTGGATTCAGCAACGAAGCTTTGCACATCATAAAAGTGCACCGGAAGCGATGGATAACTCGGGACTGCCCATAGCAAGTCGACGCCAAACACTGTCAGTCCAAGGATACCGAATGGCAAAATACCAAGCTCAACGTGGTTGAAAGAAAGTTTTTCACACAACCAAGAGCCTGTAGCGATACCAATGGAAAACAATGCCAACAGCAAAGAAACGACAGTGCTATCTGCGAACAAATGTTCGCGTGCGAAGTTAGGGAATTGAGTTAGGTAAGTCGCACCCATGAACCAGAACCAACTGATGGCAAGAATAGACATCCAGATGCCTCTCTGTTTTTTTGCCACTTTTAACGTGTTCTTTAAACCAGAAATCGGTTCAAATTTCGCTTTGTCATTCGATTGGCTAGGCATCGTTGGAATATTCACGCTGCTCATGAACCCAAGCAAAGACAAGGCAATCACGGTACAAGAAGCAATCAAGGTACCATTAGGAATGGCTAGCAGCAGGCCTGCGCTAAGCGTACCTATAAGAATCGAAAGAAACGTGCCCATTTCAACCCAAGCATTTCCTTTAACAAGCTCATTTGGTTTGAGCGCTTGTGGTAGCAAGGCGTATTTCACGGGACCAAAATAGGCCGATTGAGTGCCTGTCATAAACAGCAGAACCAGCATCAGCATGGCACTTTGGGTGGCAATAGCGGTTGCTGCGCAAGACATGATAGCTAGTTCGATGAGCTTTAGACGTCGGATTAATTTGGCTTTGTCCATGCTGTCAGCGACGGCACCAGCATGCGCTGAGAATAGAAAGAAAGGTAGGATGAATAAGCCTGCCGCCAAATTAACGAATAGATTGACGGATATTGGTAGGTTATCAATTTGGCTGTATGTCACCATCAATAACAGAACGTTTTTGTAGATGTTGTCATTGAGTGCGCCAAGGCATTGCGTCACAAAGTAAGGAAAAAAGCGTTTTGAGAAAAACATGCTGGCTCCGATTAAACAAAGTCGAATGAGATGGGAGCACTTTATGCTCAATGAACGATTAAACCAGCTTTCTCTTTCAAGTGACGTTGTATGCCACCAAAAGTAACGAAATTCGTTACTTTCATTTTCATTCGTTTATTGAGTTACTAATTCCGAGACTTCTGAGCAGGTTTTCTTTCCCATGGTTCAAACAAAGGGAACGTCCAACGACGCATCGCAATAATCAGAGAGGTGCCGTGCTTTTCGTCCATATCGAGAGAGCTATCATTTTGGCAAGCCTGATAAAACTCATCGATGACCTTTTGCAGTTTCTGTTGTAGCTTCTTGTTGCTTGGTACACTCATCAGTCCTGTTGCCATGGAGAACTTTTCATCTTCACCAGAAAAGTAGCTTTGGAAAAAGGCGTCTTGAACTTGCTGTTGGAAGAACCGTTGAATAGGGCCGCCCATCTGCCACTTAAATGTCGGAGATATACGCAAACGAATTTTGTTATTTGGCTGCAAGTCGATGATGTTCAGACGATCCAAATGAGCAAGCTTTTGCACCAGTTCCAACTCATTGAAGGTGTATTGCTGAACGATTTGCTCAAACTGATAGCCATTTACAACACAGATTGCCACGAGTAGCAGGGCTTTATCATCAACCAACTGCTTTTCTTGCTCTAACGTTAGCGACTCTAGACCTTTATTGTGCGCAGCCGCAAGCTTAAACAGGTCCGCCATTTCTAAACCAATCAATTGGCAAATGCGTTCTAAGCGTTCAAGACTAATGTGTTGACCTTCAGCGAGTAAACGTTTGACGCTTCCTTCACTTAAATCAAGGTGTTGTGCAACATCCGCATAATGCAGCCCAGCTAACTTTAGTTGGCGTTTAAGCTCTTTAATTAACGTATAGCTTTCTGACATTTACGCTGTTACCTCGTCGTGTAACTGCTCTAGGTACGTTTGCATAAAGGTTTTGCGTTTTTGCGCTTCGCGTCTTGCTGACTCTGTGTTCATAGTTTCGGCGATTTTGAATAACTTGGTCTGAAAGTGATCCAGAGTGAATTGTTTATCGTTAAGTTCACGTTCTTCGGCAAATATATCGCTGTCGTTGTAAAGTTGCGCGTTAAATTGAGTGCTGACTTGAATGCATCGCGTCACGCCAATTGCGCCTAAAGCGTCCAGACGGTCGGCATCTTGGACGATTTTGGCTTCTAACGTATTTGGCCTGATGTTTGCGCTAAAGCTGTGTGCCTCTATCGCATGAGCAATGGCATCATGATATTGCTGCGGATAATCGATACTCTCTAAAAATGCGACCGCTTTTTTGGCTGCGATGATTGAGCTCTCTTTGCGATTTGGGTGATCTTTCGGGTAAGTAAAGCAATCATGCAAATAGGCAGCCGGTAATACAATCGCGATGTCTGCATTTTCTTCTTTGCAGAGCTGTTTCGCTGTTTTGACCACGCGTTTTACGTGTTTAAGATCATGAGCTGCATCTACTTGCATCTCTTGCTGCATAAATTCCAAAAATTGCGGTTCTATCTGGTTTAATGACGTCATGGTTCATATCTACAACTAAAATGAAGTCAGAAGTATGCCCAACGCTTAGAATAATTTCCAAGTGCGATGGTGTAATTGAGATTCAGCCACCAGAACCTTGTGCAACGTTTGGTACTGAGCCGTTTTATATGGCCTTTCAATGTGTTCAGTGGTTTATGAGACAAGAATAGACAGAGCGAGCAGTGATGTTTACCTGACCCGTCCTGATATGGGTTGACACTTTTTAACTAAAACGCTCGATGTACTTCATCGGGCGTTTTGTATTTTAAAG